>VBCT01000331.1 GCA_005882235.1 Betaproteobacteria bacterium | reverse complement strand
GCCCGGCAACGGTATGCAGGGACGAACCGAACAGCGCCGCGACGACGGTCGGCACCATCGCGCAGTACAGGCCGTACTCTGGAGGGAGCCCCGCGAGCGTGGCGAACGCCACGCCCTGCGGCAGCACCACGACAGCGCCGATGAGGCCCGCGAGCGCGTCGGCTTTCAGCGTCGAGCGGTCGACCCGCGGCCACCATCTGAGCAACGGGAGCAAGCGCTGCGGGAGCGGGGTGATCGATGCGATCGGGGGCGTCACGTCGGGGTGAAGACCGGATTTCCAATGGTACCAAACGCCGTTGCGATGCTCCCTGCGTGATATCCTGTATCGCTTTTCCTCCGTCCGGAATCCCTCATGCCCGATTTCCGCAGGCCCAGCCCCACCGTCATGCTCGTCTGCGCGAGCTTGATCCTCACTCTTGCGCTCGGCATCCGCCACAGCTTCGGCCTGTTTCTGCAGCCGATGAGCATGGACAACGGATGGGGGCGCGAGGTGTTCGGTTTCGCCGTGGCGTTGCAGAACCTGCTGTGGGGCGTTACGCAGCCCTTTACCGGAATGCTCGCCGACCGCTTCGGCGCCGGACGCGTGCTCTTCGCGGGAGGCCTGTTGTACGCGCTCGGCCTCGTCCTCATGGCGAACTCGACCACCGCGCTCGGCCTCACGCTCGCGATCGGCATCTTCGTCGGAATCGGCATGAGCTGCACCACCTTCAACATCGTGTTCGGCGCGCTGGGGCGCGCGTATTCCGCGGAGAGGAGGAGCGTCGTGCTCGGCGTCGCGAGCGCTGCGGGCTCGTTCGGCCAGTTCGCGGTGCTGCCGCTCGCGCTGGTACTGATCTCAGGACTCGGCTGGTACGCCGCGCTGATCGCTTTGTCTGTGCTCGTGGCCGTTGTGATGCCGGCCTCCTTCGGCGTGGCCGACAAGGGCTATCACGGAACGCTCGCCGCCGGCGCGGGCGTGTCGCTGAAGGAAGCGCTCGCCGAGGCGTTCCGCCACAAGGGCTTCTGGCTGCTCGGCGTGGGCTACTTCGCCTGCGGCTTCCAGGTCGTCTTCATCGGCACGCACTTCCCGGCGTTCCTCATGGACCAGGGACTCACCGTCCGCGACGGCACCATCTCGCTCGCGCTCATCGGCCTGTTCAACATTTTCGGCTCCTACGTCGCCGGGCAGCTCGGAGGCCGTTTTTCGAAGACCTACCTGCTCTCCGGCCTCTACGCCGCGCGCGGGGTCGCGATCGCGCTGCTGATCGCGTTTCCGCTCACGCCCATGTCGGCCTATCTGTTCGCCGCGGCCATGGGATTCCTCTGGCTCGGCACGGTGCCGCTCACCAACGGCGTGGTCGCCGGAATTTTCGGCGTGAAGCACCTCGCCATGCTGTCGGGTTTCGTGTTCTTCTTCCACCAGCTCGGCAGCTTCTTCGGCGGCTGGCTCGGCGGCTACCTCTTCGACCGCACCGGCTCCTACCAGCTCGTGTGGCTGATCGCGATCGGGCTTTCGGCGATTTCCGTGGTCGTGAATCTGCCGATCGACGAGCGGCCTGTGAAAAGGGCGGGGGAGGCGGTTGCTGCATGAAGACTTGTTTTTGATCTAGCGCAATACGGGCTACGGGCGCTGAGACTTCAGGTAAACTGGGTGATTCGCAACCTTGGAAGCAAGACCAAATCAGACAAGCTGACAATCACTCAATTCGCGATGTCTCTGGTTTGTAAGCAGATCGGGAGAAGAAATTCTGCAGGAGATAAAGAGAATCATCTGGAAGGAGAGAGCCATGATTGTAAGGCGAATTTTAAAGACGTTGAGCTTCCCGATCACCGTAGTAACTCTAGGCGCATCGCTCCTTGGCCTCTTCGCGGGGACTGCCCTCGCGACCCCACCGAATGACAACTTTGCCGCACCCACAGTCATTACTGCATTGCCGTTCAGTGACTCGGTCGACAACACCACGGCCACGACGGAGCCCGGCGAACCGCAGCCCTGCGCTTCTTCGCCACAGACGGTCTGGTATTCGTTCACGCCAACGGCGGATGCTCTGGTTAGGGCCGACATGGCAGGCAGCAGCTTCTTCGACACCGCCCTCAATGCCTACCAAGCTGTAGGGCCTGGGTTCGGTGGCCTGAACTTCCTGGGCTGCTCGACGTTCAGCGCCAACCCTATCACCTTCCGCGTCCATGCGGGGGCGACCTATTATCTCCAAACGGGAAGCGTCTTCACTGGCGGTGGCGACCTCCATGTGAACCTGCAGGTAATACCACCACCGACAAATGATGACTTCTCCAAAGCAACGCCGTTCAATGAACTGCCATTTAGCGACACTGTGAACACAGCAGACGCAAGCCTACAGGTGGGTGAGCCGACACCGTCATGCGCGCCCAGCACTCTGGGCGGGACCGTCTGGTACGCCTTCACGCCTACAGCG
>VBCT01000036.1 GCA_005882235.1 Betaproteobacteria bacterium | reverse complement strand
CGAAGCCGTGCTCGGCCAGCCCCTTTTTCGCGTAGGCCGCCGTCTTGGGCTCGTCTTCGACGATGAGGATGCGCATGGTCGCGAGCGAAAGAAGAGAAAGAAAAAGGCGCCGGAACTTCGGCGCCTATTCATTCTACACCGCCGGGTGCTCGGCGATCAGTCGCCGAGGCCTCCGTCCATTTCCGAGCGCTCGATGTAGACGCGCACGTTGTGGTTGATGGTGCCCTGGGGCGCGATCTTGGCCAGTTCGAACGGCTGCTCAATGCCGTCGAAATCCCAGGCGAATTCCTTGCCGCCCGCGACGATCTTCACGACTCGCCGTGCTTGACGTTGACATACTTGGTGCCGGGGGTGACGACGATCGTGCGTTCGGCGAGGGAAGCCTCGGCCGGCTCGCCGTACAGGTCGCCGAAAGTCAGCGCCGCGGCCGACAGGCTCGTGGCAGACAGTGCGAGTGCAGCGACAGCTAGAACCTTCTTCATGTCATTCTCCAATTCATAAAGTTGAGAGGCATCCAGAGCACCCAGGTTGCCGGCGCCCTGCATGTGCCGTCACTCTAGGACCCGGCCCCCGACGGGAATCTGACCAGCGAATTACATTTTTGTAATGCGGCGTCGTGAAGCTGTGGAAGTTGCCGACGAAAGCGGATCAGGCGTGGGCGCTCTCGCTCCCACGGCTGCCTTGTCTTAGAACGAGTAGATCATCCGATGCCGAAGCCGGCGCTTCGATCCACCTTGATCAGGCGCCCGAAAACCGCGCCGCCTGCACCCGGGCCCGCAGCAGCTCCACTTCCGCGGCGATCTCGGCACCCTCCGATTCCTCGTATTCGAACTCGTCCATTGGCGCCGGACCGCCAGCGTCAGCGTCGAGTTCGTCGAGTTCGTCGAGTTCGTCGACATGATTTACACGATGGTTCACGAGTGATCTCCTTGCGGGGCGTTCAATTCATTGTGCGTGCGAACGTGCGACCGGACAGGAAGTCGAACGCTTCGGGCTGCTCGTCCATCAGCTCGAGCAGCGTGCACGCTATCTCGTTGTAGAACTCGAGCGTCATGTGAAAACCAGGCCAGGTGCTCACCGAAACGTCGGCGAGGCACAACTCGCCCTGGAGCGAGGCAACGGCGCGTTCCTTTGTAAGCGTGGAGCGCCTTTGCACCGAGAATCCGCACAGGATGGGGTATTCCTCGAAAATCCCCGCGACTCGCGCCGCGAGATCGGTTGCAACGCTCTGAGCCTGCAGATTCTGCGTCCTGTCGTGTAGCGCTTTCATTTGCGGCCTCCTTGCGACGGGTTTCCGTACGCCTACCAGCTTACGGCGGCGTCATGTCAAATGCGCTACGGATAAACGCCTAATTGACTACATATTTAACGCGCGACTGAACACGCAGTTTCATAATCGGAGGCGGTCCATCATGTCAGTAAGGAACTCGCACTGTGAGTTTCGTGCCGCGGCCAGTTTGCGCGCCGACCTCGAAATGCCCGCCGACTGCCTGCGACCGCTCTCTCATCGTCACCACGTGTAGCCGATCAACCGTGCGAAGGGCGGATCAACGCGGATGATATTCCCCTCGCGGGGAAAGAAGTGCGGCCACATTAGCGAGCAGCAACGAGCGGGAAACTGACCGCTCGATTACATTTTTGTCACTTTTTTTCCGCAGCAGGTTCGTCGGCTCGCGGCGCCGCCCAGCGGCGCACGAACCTGAAGCCGACCGCGAGAAGCGTGGGCCCCAGGAAGATGCCCACGAAACCGAATGCGAGTATGCCGCCGAGCACGCCGAGCAGCACCAGCACGAACGGCAGGCTCGAGCCGCGGCTGATCAGCAATGGCTTCACGATGTTGTCGATTCCGCTCACGACGAAGAACCCCCACAGCGCCATGAACACGGCCCAGCCGGGCTGGTCCTGGAAGAACAGCCACACCGTGGCGCTGATCCAGATCAGCGGCGGTCCCGCCGGAACGATCGAAAGAAAGGCGGTGATGAAACCCAGCATCAGCGCTCCGGGCACGCCGGCGATGAGCAAGCCGATGACCGCCGCTAGGCCCTGCGCGAGTCCGGTGCCGACGATGCCGTACATCACGCCGTTGATGGTGCCGCCGACGATCTCCAGGAGCCGACCGGCAACATCGCCGGCGACGCGGTCGAGGCCGTTGCGCAGGGCCAGCGCCAGCGCCGCGCCGTCGCGGTAGAAGAAAAATCCGATGAAGGCGATCAGGGTGAACTGCAGCACTCCCTCGCCGACGATGATGCCGGCCTGCACCAGCACCGCGCGCGCCGGCTGCGCGATCCGTTTCAGCGCTTCCGCGAGCGCTGCCTTGCTGCCGGCTATCTCGCGCCAGCCGGCGTCCAGCGACTCGCCCGCCAGCGGGATCGAGGCGACCCAGCCCGGAGGCCTGGGCAGTCCCTGGGCGAGCGTCTCGCGCAGTCTTTCGAGCAGTTGGGGGACGTCGTCCACGTAGGACCCCGCGATCAGCGCGAGGGGCAACACCAGCACCAGGATCATGAGCAGGGTCATGGCGAGCGCGGCGAGCGTGCGCCGGCCTCCGAGCCTGCGCTCGATCAGCCGGTAGAGAGGCCAGGTCGAAAAACACAGGATCGCGGCCGACAGCAGCGCTGCAAGGAACGGCCGCAGCACCATCAGGCAGCCGATCGCGAGCGCCGTGCCCGCGACGACCTGGATGGTTCGCTCGATGCGCTTTTCCATCTCAGGCGATCAAGACCTGCGGCTCGGCGCCTTTGCGCGCCTCGACGCGGCCGATGCGGAACACGGTTTCCCCGGCGCCCGACAGGATGCGGACTGCCGCATCGGCGTCCCCGGCAGCGACCACGACCGCCATGCCGATGCCGCAATTGAACACGCGTTGCATCTCGGCTTCGGCGACCTTGCCTTCGCGCTGCAGCCACTCGAACACCGTGGGCCGCGGCCAAGAGGCCTTCTCGATGACCGCTCGGGTCTTTTCCGGAAGAATGCGGGGCACATTGCCGATCAGGCCGCCGCCCGTGATGTGGGCCAGGCCCTTGACGGGAACCGAATCGAGAAGCTTGAGAACGGGCTTGACGTAGATGCGCGTGGGCTCCAGAAGGTCAATCCCGCGCGGTGGCTTGGCGCGCTCGAGAATCCTTCGGATCAGAGAATAACCGTTGGAATGCGGGCCGCTGGCCGCAAGTCCGAGGATCGCGTCGCCCGGCCGGGTCGAACGCCCGTCGACGATGCGCTCCTTCTCCACCACGCCGAGCGCGAATCCGGCGAGGTCGTATTCGCTCTCGGCGTACATTCCCGGCATCTCGGCGGTCTCCCCGCCGATGAGCGCGCAGCCGGCGAGCTCGCAGCCCCGCGCGATGCCCTTGACGACTTCGGTGGCGACCGCGACGTCGAGCTTGCCGCAGGCGAAATAGTCGAGAAAGAAAAGCGGCTCAGCGCCCTGCGTGAGGATGTCGTTGACGCTCATCGCAACGAGATCGATGCCCACTGTGTCGTGGCGCTGCAGCTCGAAGGCGAGCTTGAGCTTGGTGCCGACCCCGTCTGTCCCCGACACGCGGGATCTCGGCGAGCGCAGCGAATCCGCCGATTCCGGCGAGCACTTCCGGGCGCAGCGTCCTCTTTGCGAAGGGCTTGATCGCCTCGACCAGCGCGTCCCCCGCGTCGATATCCACCCCTGCGTCGCGGTAAGTGATCGGCTTCTTGCTGGTCAAGACTGGGGGTTGCAGATAAAGTGACGTGTTTTCGCCCCCGAATTTTAATTGAAATGCCCGCCGCCCGCCTGGAGCGGCATGGATTGATGCAACAACTCCTGCTCGAGCTCGCCCCGCCTCCGCCCCCGACGCTGGATAATTTTTCCCCTGGGAAAAACGGCGCGGCGCTGAAGGCGCTGCGGGAGGCGCTCGAGGACGGCGAGCGCTTCGTCTTTCTCTGGGGGCCGAGCGGGAGCGGCAAGACCCACCTTCTGCGCGCTTTTTCCGAGGCGGCGGCTGCCGCGAAACTCGAAGCCGCCGCGGTGGACGACGTTGCCCGTCTCGGCGAAGCGGAGCAGATCGCCCTCTTCGACCTGTGCAACCGGCTGCGTGTTTCCGGCGGCGCGCTCGCCGCGAGCGGCGAGGCGCCGCCCGCGCGGCTCGCCCTACGAGCGGATCTGCGCTCGCGCCTCGCGTCGGGAATCGTGCTCCAGCTGCACGCCTTGAGCGACGCGGACAAGGCCGCCGCCCTACACGGGCACGCCGCCGCGCGCGGCATCGCGCTCGACGGAGAGCTGATCCGCTACCTCCTCACGCACTTCGATCGCGACATGGGCACGCAGATCGCGGCGCTCGACGCCCTCGACAGGTATTCGCTGCAACGCAAGCGCCCGATCACGCTGCCCCTGCTCAAGGAAGCGCTCGGCTTGCTCGACGCCGGCAAGCGTTGACCGCGAGAGGACAAGGGCTTGGAACTGGCGCTCTTCGATCTCGACAACACGCTGCTCTCGGGGGACAGCGACTACGAGTGGGCGCAGTTCCTGGTCGAGCGCGGCGTGCTCGAGCGCGCCCAATACGAGGCGAAGAACGACCGTTTCTTCCTCCAGCACAAGGAGGGCAGGCTCGACATCGACGAGTTCCTCGAATTCCAGCTCGCCCCGCTCGCGCGCCACTCCCGTGAAGAGCTCGACGAATGGCACGGTGAATTCATGCGGACCCGGATAGGGCCCATGATCCGCGCCAAGGGCATCGATCTCGTGCAACGGCACAGCCGGCATGGCGACCTCTGCGCGATCGTCACCTCCACCAACGCCTTCATCACCGCGCCGATCGCGCGCGCATTCGGCGTCGAACACCTGCTCGCGACCGAGCTCGAAGTCGAGAACGGGAGGTTCACGGGCAAGCCCTCGGGGACGCCTTGCTTCCGCCAGGGCAAGGTGAGCTGTCTCGCGGAATGGCTGAGCGAGCGCGGCCAGACGTTCGCGTCGTTTTCGGCGAGCTGGTTCTACAGCGACTCGCACAACGACCTGCCGCTGCTCGAGCGCGTGACGCACCCGGTCGCGGTGGACCCCGACGAGATCCTGCGCCGGGAAGCGAGCGCGCGCGGCTGGCAGATCATCAGCCTGGAATGAAGATCACTCCGGTTCTCGTCGTCGCGCTCGTTCCCGCGAGCCTTGCGCTCGCGATCGCGTTCGGCAGCGTCGATCTCGGCCCGGCGCAGCTCGCCGACGCGCTCCTTGGCCGCGGCGACGTGATCGCGCGCGAAATCGTCTGGGGCGTGCGCGCGCCCAGGGCGCTTGCCGGGTTCGCCTGCGGCGGGCTCCTCGCCCTGGCGGGCGCGCTCCTCCAGGTGCTGCTCAGAAATCCGCTTGCCGATCCCACCATTCTGGGCGTCTCCGGCGGGGCAGCGGCCGGCGCGCTTGCGGCGATTCTGCTCGGAATCGGCGCGGCCGGCCTGAATTTCGCCGCGCTCGCCGGCGCCTCGGCCGCTGCCGGCGCGGTCTTCGCATTCTCCCTGGGACGCTCGGGATGGAATCCGTACCGGGTGCTGCTCACCGGCGTCGCGCTCGCTTCGGGATTCGGCGCGCTCGTCGGGCTGATGCTCTCGCTCGCGCCCTCCTCGCAGGTGCAGGGAATGCTCTTCTGGCTGCTCGGCGACCTCTCGCCCGCGGGCGACCCGAGCGTCGCGCTCGTCGTGTTCGCGGCGTGCGCGGTGCTCGCCTTCTCGCAATCGGCTGCGCTCGACGTGCTGATTCTCGGCGAGGACAAGGCGCGCTCGCTCGGCGTCGCGGTGACGCGTCTGCAGGCCATCGCCTTCGGCTGCGCCACGCTCGCCACCGTCGCCGCGGTCCTGCTCGGCGGCTCGATCGGTTTCGTGGGGCTGGTAGTGCCCCACCTGCTGCGGCTCTCGGGCATCCACCGCCATGGCGCCCTGCTCCCGCTCGCCGGGTGCCTGGGGGGAAGCCTGCTCGCTCTCGCCGATACGCTCGCGCGCACGGTGGCGGCGCCCGCCGAGCTCCCGGTCGGCGTTCTCACCGCGATGATCGGAGTACCCGTGCTGCTCTTCCTCCTCGGGAGGCTGCGCTGATGCTGGAAGCGGCCGGACTCGGGCTCTCGGCGGGCGGGCGCGAGCTCGTTCGCGCGCTCGACCTCTCGCTCGCGCCGGGTGCGTTCTGGTCCCTCCTCGGGCGCAACGGCTCGGGCAAGACGAGCCTTATCCTCGCTCTCGCCGGTTTGCGTTCCCCGCAAGCCGGTACGATCGCGCTCGACGGCGTTGCGCTGGCGGCGCGCCGGCGCGGCGAACTCGCCCGGCGCATCGCCGTGCTGCTCCAGGACGAGGAAACCGATTTCTGGGGCAGCGTGCTCGATTACGTCATGCTCGGGCGGTATCCGCACTCGAGGAGCGCATGGAGCCGGGACGAGGAAGGCGCAGCGCTCGCGCGACGCCGGCTCGCCGAGCTCGACCTGGCCGATCGCGCGGCTCAAGGCTACCGGACGCTTTCCGGCGGTGAGCGCCAGCGGGCCCGCATCGCGCAGCTCCTCCTGCAGGACACGGACATCCTGCTGCTCGACGAGCCGCTGCAGCATCTCGACCTGAACCACCAGGCGCAGGTAATGCGAACGCTCTCCCGGTGCGCGTCCGGCGGAAAGACGGTGCTCGCGGCTCTGCACGAGCCCGGACACGCCGCCCGGCACTGCGGCTTTGCGGTTTTACTGTATGATGCGGGCCGCGCGAGCCTGGGGCGCTCAAGCGAGATGCTCACCCAAGCCAACCTCGAAGCGCTGTACCAGTGCCCTCTGGAAGCTGCGGGCACCGGGAGTTTTCTTCCCTCTTGATCAAGAAATTCATCCGGCGCGTCCTCCGATTCGGCTCCGATTCCGGACCGAGAACCGTCCCGAAGGAGCAGCACGGCATCGGCCGCGAGGCGATCTCGCAGGGCTCGCGCAAGGTCTGCGAGGTGCTGCACGGCCACGGCTACCAGGCGTATATCGTGGGCGGCGCGGTGCGCGACCTGCTGCTCGGCCTTCGTCCCAAGGACTTCGACGTCGCCACCGACGCCTATCCCGAAGAAGTGCACAAGGCCTTCCGGCGCTCGCGCCTCATCGGCAAGCGGTTCAGGCTCGTGCACGTGATGTTCGGCGAGGAGACCGTGGAAGTCTCGACCTTCCGCGCGCGCACCCCTGCGGAGACCGAAACGCATGGTCGCGACCGATTTCACGAACGCGACCATGTCGTCGATGAGCATGGTCGCGTTGTGCGCGACAACATCTACGGCACGCGCGAGGACGACGCCATCCGGCGCGACTTCACGATCAACGCGCTGTATTACGATCCGGCGAGCGAGACTCTCCTCGACTACCACAACGGCCTGAGGGACCTGCAGCGGAAATCCGTGCGCATCATCGGCGACGCGCGCGCCCGTTACCGGGAAGACCCGTTGCGGATGCTGCGCGCCGTGCGCTTCGCCGCAAAGGCGGGATTCGCCATCGACGAGCGCACGCGAAAACCGATACGCGAGCTGGCTCACCTGCTGGGAAACGTCCCCCCTTCGCGGGTCTACGAGGAAATGCAGAAGCTGCTGCTCTCGGGCCACGCGGCGACGGGCCTGCGCGAGCTGCGCAGCGAGGCCCTGCACCACGGTCTGCTGCCCCTGCTCGACGTCATCTTCGAGCAGCCGATGGGCGAGCGCTTCGTCACTCTCGCGCTCGAGCAGACCGACAGCCGGGTGCGCTCGGGAAAATCCGTGTCGCCCGCGTTCCTGTTCGCTGCGCTCCTGTGGCACGAGGTGCTCGCGGCATGGAAAAAAGCGCAGCAGCGGGGGCTGAAGCCGATCCCGGCCCTGTTCGAGGCGATGGACGCCGTGCTCGACATCCAGACCGACAAGCTCGCCATTCCGCGCCGCCTCACCGCCGTGATGAAGGAGATCTGGGCGCTGCAGCCGCGCTTCGAGCAGAGGAGCGGCCGCCGTCCGTTCGGCCTCCTGGCGCACGAAAGATTCCGGGCCGGATTCGACTTCCTCGTCCTGAGGAGCGGGAGCGGCGAGGCGCCCGAGGAGCTCGCGCAATGGTGGGAAAAATTTCAGCAGGCTGGCGAGGCCGAGCGCCAGGCGATGCTTATGGCGCCACTACCGGGCGAACAAAGGCGCCGCCGGCGGCGGCGCCGCCGCGGAAAAAAACCCTCTTCCGCGCCTCCGGACGCGGCACCCGTTTGATTCGTGAATTCCCCTTCATCCGGCTAAAACCCGATGACACCCGGCGCCCCGCGGGTTATTCTTTCGGTGGAGGCTGACAGCAGATGCAACGCATTGGACGCGCGCGCTTTGGGGGGGCATGAAACGGGTTCTGGTCGTGCATTTTTCGCAGACCGGCCAGCTGGCGCGCGTGGCGCGCCGGCTGGTGTCGCCGCTGGCCGAGGCTGGCGATGTGGAGCTCGTCGAAGAAGTCCTGCGTCCGCGCCAGCCCTATCCCTTCCCATGGCCGGCTTGGCGTTTCCTGGACGTGATGCCGGAGACGGTGCTGCTCGAGCCACCCGAGCTCGAACCCTTGTCGGTGCGCGCGGAAGGGCCCTTCGATCTCGTCATCCTGGCCTATCAGGTATGGTACCTCGCGCCCTCCGGCCCGATCACGGCATTTCTCAAGAGCGAAGCGGGAAAACGACTGCTGCGCGGCCGGCCGGTGGTGACCGTGATCGCGTGCCGCAACATGTGGCTGGTAGCGCAGGAAACCGTCAAGCAGCTGATCCGGGAGGCAGGCGGGAGGCTGCGCGACAACGTGGCGTTCATAGACGAGGGCAGGGCGCTTGCGACCTTCATCACGACTCCGCGCTGGGTCCTGACCGGGCGGCGCAATGCTTTCTGGGGATTGCCGGCCGCCGGCGTGGCCGAAGAGGAGATCGCGAACTCCGATCGATTCGGCCGCGCGCTGCTCGCTGGCCTGCGCGCGGATCGCGAGCGCGTGGATGCGCCCATGCTTGCGGGCCTCGGAGCAGCGTGCGTCGATCAGCGGCTGATTTTCAGCGAACGGGCGGCGCAGCGGGCGTTTTCGGTATGGTCGCGGCTGATCCGTCTCGGCGGCGCTCCCGGGTCGATCGGACGCTGGCCCCTGCTCGCTGTGTTCTGCGTCTACCTCGTTGCGATGATACTGGCCGTCGTTCCGACGAGCCTGCTCGTACAGCGGATCACGCGGCCCCTGTTCGCCAAACGGCTGCGGTCTCTGCAGGCGTACTACGAGCTGCCGTCCGGGCGCTGACGAGCAGGATCCAGGCATGAATCGCCCTGTCGCCTACATCACGCGCAGCTCGGTGTGCCTGCCGAATGCCCCGGTCGAGAACGACCAGGTCGAAGCGATCCTGGGGCGGGTCGGCGAGCGCCCGTCTCGCGCCCGCCGCGTCGTCCAGCGCAGCAACGGCATCCGGCAGCGCTACTACGTGATCGATCCCGTCACGGGAAAGCCGAATTACACCAACGCAAGCCTCACGGCCGCCGCAGTCAAGGGATTGACCGGAAACGGCTTCGCGCTCGACGACCTGGCGTGCCTAGTCTGCGGAACCTCCAATCCCGATCAGCTGATTCCCAACCACGCGGTCATGGTTCACGGCGAGCTCGGCGTGCCGATTTGCGAAGCGGTGGCGACCGCGGGCGTGTGCGTCTCGGGCGCCACGGCGCTGAAGTACGGCTGGATGTCGGTCGTGTCGGGCAGCGCGCGCAATGCCGTCGTCACCGGCTCGGAAGTGGCGTCGCTCGGCCTGCTCGCGCAGAACTACGGCGCCGAGCCGCTCAACGGCGCGCATGTCGTCGAGGCGAACCCCGAGCTCGCATTCGAGAAGGACTTCCTGCGCTGGATGCTGTCCGACGGCGCCGGCGCACTGCTGCTCGAGCCCGCCCCGCGCCCGGGGCTGAATCTGCGCGTCGAATGGGCGGACATCTTCTCGTACGCGCACCTGCTGCCGGCCTGCATGTACGTGGGAGCGGAAAAGCAGGCCGACGGTGCACTGCGCGGCTGGATGCTTTATTCCGCGCGCGAGCGCGAGGCGAATTCGGTATTCGCGCTGAAGCAGGACGTGAGGCTCCTCAACGACGAGGTCATAGCGCACACGCTCGTCAAGCCGCTCGCGCGCGTCATCGCGCACCGCGGGCTTTCCCCCGGAGACGTCGACTGGCTCCTGCCCCACTATTCGTCGGAATACTTCCGCGCTCCCGTCGCGGGCGGGCTCGCGCGCGCTGGGCTGCCGGTTCCACAGGAACGCTGGTTTACCAATCTGGAACGGGTGGGCAACGTCGGATCGGCGTCGATCTACATCATGCTCGACGAGCTGCTCCGGAGCGGTCGCCTGCGGGACGGGCAACACCTCCTGTGCTGGGTGCCGGAGAGCGGACGCTTCTCGAGCGGCTTCATCTACCTCACCGTCACCGCGCATGCGTGAGCGCGACGTGCCTCAGGAGGGCAACCGGACCCTCGCGGGCCATCGCAAGGCCGTCTACGCGATCGCAGACGACGGCAAGCTGCGGCTCGTGCCCACCCACGGCTGGGAAGTCGAGGAGATCGTTACGCGCCAGGCCGTCGAGGATCTGGAGAGGCGCGCAAGCGAGGCGCGGACGCGAGCGCTCGCCGGCGAGTCCTCGCCGCTCGAATACCATATGTACCGTGCGCGCATGGACGTCGAGCTCCTTTCGCAGACGAGCGGGGTGTGGCGCTGGCGCGTGCGGCGCCATCTGAAACCGGCCGCCTTCGCCCGCCTGCCGCTCGCGCTGAAGACGCGCTACGCCGACGCGCTCGGCATCACCCCCGAGGCCCTAGAGAAGGTGGAGTAGCGATGCCGGACGGGTTCGTGCACGCGCACGCCTCGCACTGCGAATCGGGCGTGATGTCCTCGCTCCTGAGCCACAACGGCCTGGCGATCTCGGAAGCCATGGCCTTCGGCCTCGCCTCGGCGCTGTCGTTCGCCTACCTGCCCTTCGTCCGCATCAACGGACTGCCCCTGGTTTCGTTTCGCATGCCGCCGCGTGCGATCGTCAGGGGTCTGCAGCGCAGCCTGGGACTCGGCATGCGCTTCGAGACATTTCGCTCGCCTTCCGCCGGGTCGGCGCGGCTCGATGCGCTGCTAGCCGCGGGGACACTGGTCGGACTGCAGACCTCGGTGTTCTGGCTCCCCTATTTTCCGCCCGACCTCCGCTTCCACTTCAACGCGCACAATCTCCTCGTCTACGGCCGCGAGGGCGACGAATACCTGATCAGCGATCCCGTGGGCGAGACGCCGGTTCGCTGCGCGCGCAAGGACCTCGAGAGGGCGCGCTTCGCGAAGGGCGCGCTTGCGCCCAGGGGGCTGCTGTATTACATGACCACCCCGCCGACCGAGCCCGACTGGGCGCTCCTCGGCAAACGGGCGCTGGCGCGCACCGCCCGCATCATGCTCGCGCCTCTGCCCTTCGTCGGCGTGCGCGGAATGAAGATGCTCGCGAACCGCGTCGAGCGCCTCTCCGCTTCGAGCGGCGGCGAGCACGCGCGCCTCTACATCGGCAACATCGTGCGCATGCAGGAAGAAATCGGGACCGGCGGCGGCGGCTTCCGTTTCCTCTACGCGTCGTTCCTGCAGGAGCTGGCGGCCAAGACCGGCTACGCGGCCCTCGACGGGCTCGCGTCGCACCTGGTCGAGATCGGCGACCGCTGGCGCGAGTTCGCGCTCGCCGCGGCGCGCATGATCCGCGGCCGTGACGCGCTTTCCCCGCCGACTTTGGCGGCGCGCCTTCGCGCCCTGGCGGCCGACGAAAGACTTTTCTTCCAGAGCCTGCACCGTGCCCGGCGCGCATGGGCACGCTGAACCTCGAGGGCGTGTCGTTTCGCTACGCTGGCCCGGGTGAAACCGTGCTGGACGAG
>VBCT01000329.1 GCA_005882235.1 Betaproteobacteria bacterium | reverse complement strand
GGAGGAGCTGCTGCGGCGCGCGCGGGCCGTGACCGCCTGGGCCCCCGGATGACGCGCGCGCGACTAACCGCGCTTCTCGCGTTTCTCGTCGTCGCGACGGTCGCCTACGGGCAAGGCTCGTCCAAGACGCTTCTCCTCATCGCTAGTCCCGGGCTGCCCGACCCGAATTTCCGGGAAGCGGTGGTCCTGGTCACGCAGGCGGAAGGCGCGGAGACGACCGGCGTCATCATCAACCGGCCCACCGACCGCTCGCTCGCCGAGATGCTGCCGAGCGAGCGCTTCAAGCGCTTCAAGGAGCCGATATTCTTCGGCGGGCCGGTGGCCCCGCAAGGCCTGTTCGCCGTATTCCAGGCTGACAGGTTTTCCGGTGCGGCCGTGACGATGCTTCCGGGACTGTATCTCGCGATCGACCCTCCGCCGAAGATCCGCTTCTTCGCGGGTTACTCCGGATGGGCGCCGGGCCAGCTGCGCGGAGAGCTCGACCGCGGCGACTGGCTGGTCGTCGATGCCGAAGCCGACACGGTTTTCCTGAAGGACACGTCCAAGCTCTGGCAGGACATGGTGAGGCGGGCTAGCGCGGTCCGCGCCGACGCCACGCGCTCCAGGCGCCCTATTTCTTCAAGCCGATGAGCTGCATGATGCGCGCGAGCTCCGCGTCTTCCTTCGCGATCAGGTTGCCGAACTCCTCCGCCGCCATGAAGGCGGGACGCACGCCCAGCTTCTCGCAGGCCTGAACGAAATCGGGGCTCTCCGCGGTTCTCCTGATCGCCGCCTCGAGCGTCGCGATCGCGGACTTGGGGGTCCCCTTCGGAGCGGCGATTCCGCGCCAGGCTTCGAGCGAGACGTCAAGCCCTTGCTCTCGCGCCGTGGGCACATCGCCGAGCAAGGGGTCGCGCGCCGAAGTGAGGGAGGCGAGGAGGCGCACCTGCCCCGATTTCACGTAGCCCGAGAGCGCCGCCGGAAGCTGCAGCACCGCATCCACCTGTCCTCCGAGCAGGCTCGGCACCACCTGCGCGGCGCCGAACGGCACATCCACGACCTCGGCACCCGCGGCCTTGAACAGCGCGACCGAGGAGATATGGGTGTGACTCCCGATCCCGGAGTTTCCGACCGTGATACCCTTGGGACGCGATTTCGCATCGGCGACAAGCTGGACCAGCGTTTTCCATTTCGACTCACCGTGCACCGCGATCACGGGCGACTCCACCAGCACCCGCGCGACCGCGTCGAACGCGCGGTAATCGAGCGGCATCATCCCGGAGTGGTAGGTCGTGGAGACCGAATTGGAATTCCAGACGAGGGAGTATCCGTCGGCCTTCTGCGAGGCTACGTATTTGTAGCCGATCCCGCCTCCGGCGCCCGGGCGGTTGAAGACGATCACCTTGGCGCCGAGCTGCTTCGAAATTCCGTCGGCGAGCAGCCGCGCCGTGACGTCCGCCGACGAGCCGGCGGGAAAGAGCACCGTGATCTCGATCGGTGCCTTCTGCGGGAACGGAGGTTCCTGCGCCTGGACGGTCGCCGCGAGGAGGGTACCGAGAAGTACCCATCCTACTTTCATGAAAAGTCTCCTGATCTCAGGATTTCTGCGACTTCGACGCGGCGCCCCTCGCGCGCCGAGACGATCCCGGCGCGGATGACGCCAAGCGAAGCGGTCGCGCCTTCCCCGCTCATCTCGGGCCGGCCTTCGCCGCGGACCGCCTTGGCGAATTCCTCGAGCTCTTCGACGAAGGTATCGTTCTTTTCGCAGGCGACCGGGTTTGGGCCGCTGCCGCCGCGCTTCAGCAGCCGCAGGCCCTGATGCATATCGTAATACGCGCTTGCCTCCTTCCCGTATATGTTCATCAGGTAATACTCGGAGGCCGAGGCGTAGCTCGCGTTGAGCGTGGAAAGCGCACCGCTTTCGTGCTCGAGCACCATGCTCGCGACGTCGGAATTGTCCCCGGGCAGCACCAGCTGCGCGAACCTTCCATTCACCGCCTTCACCGGGCCGAGGAGGTATTCGAGCACGTCGGCGTAGTGAATGCCGATCTGCAGCATCACGCCGCCGGGCATTCCCGCCGCCGTATACCGCCATGAATTGAGATCGATCTTCCCCAGCCGATCGCGGCTGATGTTGGCCTCGGCGTTGACCAATTTTCCGAACTCACCTGCGTCGATTCTCTCGCGGATCCATCGAAAGTGGCTCTCCCGGCGGCGCTGATATCCCAGCGCGAGGACGACCCCGGCCTTGCGGCAGGCCTCCGTGATGGCGCGCCCCTCGGAAACGGTGTTGGCGATCGGCTTGTCGAGAAAAACGTGCTTGCCCACCGCCGCCGCTGCGCGCGTGGTTTCCAGATGCGCATCGTTCGGCGTGGTGTTGACGATCGCCTCGATCGCGTGGTCCTGAAGGATCGAATCGTAGCTCGGCGCCGCAGCGCAGCCGTACTTCGCGGCGAAGGCCTTGCGCTTCTCCTCGGAGCGCGTATAGCAGGCGACGATCTTGAGCTTCTTCGAGCGCTGCATGGCGTCGGCGAGAACGTCGGACCACCAGCCCATGCCGATACAGGCGACGCGCAAAGGCTCCATCTATTTGGGCTTCGCCCCTATGGCTTCCACCGACTCCCGGGCGATGCGCTCGTCGGTCGCCCAATCCCCGCCGCTCACGCCGACGCCGCCGATGCACTCGCCATCGACGATGACCGGGCAGCCGCCTTCCATCGCGGTCCAGCGCTCCGGTCCTGCAGCGAGCGCGAGTCCCAGCGCATGCGCCAGGTCGAGCGCCTGCCCTTGAGCTCCGTGTGACGAAGTCGGACGCTTGTTCGACGCCGCGCACACCGCCTTGGTGGTGGCCGAGTGCAACGAGTGGAAGCGGCCGCCGTCCATGCGCTCGAGCGCGATGAGATGCCCACCCGAATCGGCGACCGCGACCGAGATCGCGATCCCGGCCTGCTTCGCCTTCGCGACGGCGGTGTCGGCTATCTTCTTGGCCCCGGCGTGGGTGAGGCGCTTCGAGTCGGCGACATACATCGAACCCGGATTCTAGCGCGCCGCCGCCTTCTGGGATGATCTCGCGCTGGTGTTCTCGAACTGCATCGCGCCGCCCCGGTACTCGACGCGGATCACGTCCTTCGCGGCGAACCTGCCTTCGAGTATCTGTTTCGCGAGCGGATTCTCGATGCTCTGCTGGATCGCGCGCTTGAGCGGCCGCGCGCCGTAGACCGGGTCGAAACCGGCCTTGGCGAGCTGCGCGAGGGCGCTGTCGGCGACTTCGAGCCCCATCTCGAGCTTCGCCAGCCTCTCCTCGAGGTAACGCAGCTGGATCTTCGCGATGTTCCGGATGTGCTTCTCGTCCAGCGCGTGGAACACGACGATCTCGTCGATGCGGTTGACGAACTCCGGTCTGAACTGCGTCTTCACTTCCGCCATAACGGCGGTCTTGATAAGGCCGGGATCGTCGCCCTGCATCTGCTGGATCATGTGCGAGCCGAGGTTGGAGGTCATCACGATCACCGTGTTCTTGAAATCCACGGTGCGGCCCTGGCCGTCGGTCATGCGCCCGTCGTCGAGCACCTGCAAGAGCACGTTGAACACGTCGGGATGAGCCTTTTCGATCTCGTCGAGCAGGATCACGCTGTAGGGTTTTCTGCGCACCGTCTCGGTGAGGTGCCCGCCTTCCTCGTAGCCGACGTAGCCGGGCGGCGCGCCGATGAGGCGCGCGACAGAATGCTTCTCCATGAATTCGGACATGTCGATGCGGATGAGGTGGTCCTCCGAATCGAAAAGGAAAGCGGCAAGCGCCTTGCACAGCTCGGTCTTGCCCACTCCCGTGGGGCCGAGGAAAAGGAAAGATCCGTAGGGCTTGTTCGGGTCCGAGAGCCCCGCGCGCGAGCGCCGGATCGCGTCGGCGACGAGGTGTACCGCCTCGTCCTGGCCGACGACGCGCTCGTGGAGCTTTTCTTCCATCGCGAGCAGCTTGTCGCGCTCGCCCTGCATCATCTTCGACACGGGGATGCCGGTCGCGCGCGACACGACTTCGGCGATCTCCTCCGCCCCGACCTGAGTGCGGAGCAGTTTCGGCTTTGCCTGCGCAGACGGAGTCTTCTCTGCCTTCTTCAATTGCGCTTCGAGTTGAGGGACGCGCCCGTACTGGAGCTCGGAGACCTTCTGCCAGTCGCCTTTGCGCTTCGCCCCCTCCATCTCGAGCTTCAGCTTTTCCAGCTCTTCCTTGATGTGCTGCGAGCCCGCTACCTGCGCCTTCTCCGCCTTCCAGACTTCCTCCAGATCGGCGTATTCGCGCTCGAGCTTCTTTATTTCGCTCTCGATCAGCGTCAGGCGTTTCTGCGAGGCTTCGTCCTTCTCCTTCTTTATCGCTTCGCGCTCGATCTTGAGCTGGATAATGCGCCGATCGAGCCGGTCCATGGCCTCGGGCTTGGAATCGATCTCCATCTTGATGCGCGCCGCGGCCTCGTCGATCAGGTCGATGGCCTTGTCGGGCAGAAAACGGTCGGTTATGTAGCGGTGTGAAAGCTCCGCCGCGGCGACGATCGCGGGATCGGTGATGTCCACGCCGTGGTGGACTTCGTACTTCTCCTGCAGGCCGCGCAGGATGGCGATGGTGGCCTCGACCGAAGGCTCGTCGACCATGACCTTTTGGAAGCGGCGCTCGAGGGCCGCGTCCTTCTCGATGTACTTGCGGTATTCGTCGAGGGTCGTCGCGCCCACGCAATGCAGCTCGCCGCGTGCGAGGGCCGGCTTCAGCATGTTGCCCGCGTCGATCGCGCCTTCCGCCTTGCCCGCTCCGACCATGGTGTGCAGCTCGTCGATGAAGACGATGGTGCGGCCCTCGTCCTGAGCGAGCTCTTTCAGCACGGCCTTCAAGCGCTCCTCGAACTCGCCGCGGTACTTCGCGCCCGCGAGCAGCGCCGCCATGTCGAGCGAGAGCACCCGCTTCCCCTTGAGCGTTTCGGGCACCTCCTCGTTCACGATGCGCTGGGCGAGTCCCTCTACGATCGCGGTCTTGCCCACACCGGGCTCCCCGATCAGCACCGGGTTGTTCTTGGTGCGTCGCTGCAGGATCTGGATCACGCGGCGGATCTCGTCGTCGCG
>VBCT01000330.1 GCA_005882235.1 Betaproteobacteria bacterium | reverse complement strand
CCGGCCGACGCCCTTGGAGCGCAGCTTCTCGTCGGTCACGAGGTCGTCGACATAAAGATGAAGTCCCTCGAAGGTGTTCTCGTTGATGCGGTATACCGCGACGCCGCGCACGGCGCCCCCTTCCGTCGCGAGGCACATGCGCGCGCCTCCGGCGAACACGCGCTTCATCTTGCCCTCGTAATCGGCGGGCAGCGCGGTCCGAAGCTGGCGATGCACGCCTTCCGCCCGCTTCAGCCACCCGTGCTCGACGACCCTGCCGGCGTCATCGGTGATGTGGACGATGTTCATGACTTGAGCAGCCCGTCCTTGCGGAACATCTCCCTGATGCCGCGGATCGCCTGGCGCGACCGGGCCTCGTTCTCGATCAGCGCGATGCGCACGTGATCGTCGCCGTAGTCGCCGAAGCCGACACCCGGCGACACCGCGACTTTGGCGTCCCTCAGTATCTTCTTGGCGAATTCGAGCGAGCCGAGCTTCGCGTAGGCCTCGGGAATCCTCGCCCAGAGGTACATCGAGGCTTTCGGATTCTCGACCGTCCAGCCGGCTTCGTGCAGGCCGCGCACCATGACGTCGCGGCGTTTCTGGTATTTCATGCGGTGCTCCTCGACGCAGTCCTGCGGCCCTTCAAGCGCCACGATCGAGGCGACCTGGATGGGCGTGAAGCTGCCGTAATCGTGATAGCTCTTGATGCGCGCGAGGGCGTTGACGAGCTCCTTGTTGCCGACCATGAAGCCGATTCGCCAGCCCGCCATGTTGTAGCTCTTCGACATGGTGAAGAATTCCACAGCGATGTCGCGCGCGCCCGCGACCTGCATGATCGAGGGCGCCTTCCAGCCGTCGAAAGTGATGTCGGCGTAGGCGAGATCGTGGACGACGAAGATGTCGTGGGCCTTGGCGAGCGCGATCACGCGCTCGAAGAAATCCAGCTCCACGCATCTCGCGGTCGGGTTCGACGGAAACCCGATCACCAGCATCTTGGGCTTGGGGATCAGCTCGCCGATCGCGCGCTCGAGCTCGACGATGAAATCCGCCTCCGCCGTCATGCGCACCGAGCGGATATCGGCGCCGGCGATGATCGCGCCATAGATGTGGATCGGGTAGCTCGGGTTGGGAACGAGCACCGTATCGCCGCGGTCGAGCGTGGCGAGCATCAGATGCGCGAGGCCCTCCTTGGATCCGATGGTGACGATCGCTTCCGAATCCGGATCGAATGCGACGCCGTAGCGGCGCTGGTACCAGCCGCAGATCGCGCGGCGCAGTCGCGGAATTCCCTTCGAGACCGAGTAGCCGTGCGTGTCCGCGCGTTGCGCGGCCTCGATGAGCTTCGCCACGATGTGCTTGGGCGTCGGCCCGTCCGGATTGCCCATGCTCAGGTCGATAACGTCTTCGCCCGCGCGGCGCGCCGCCATCTTCAACTCGTTGGTGATGTTGAAGACGTAGGGAGGAAGACGCTCGATTCGGGCAAATTTTCGCATGGGCGCGGGATTTTCTAAGGAGTGCGGCGGGCCTTCCGAGCCGCGCTGCGCTGCAAAAAGTTATAATGTTACCGGACACTTACAGCACCGGCAAACTTGAAGCTGCACCTCGATCCCGCGACCGCCAAGAACGCCATCACCGGCTATGGCGAGGGCTACGTGATGGTCAACCGACAGAGGTTCGAACGAAGCCTGGTGGTACTGCCCGAGCGCATCCTCCTGGACTGGCCGCCGAACCGATTCGATGACCTCGCACCCGAGCATCTGGCGGCGCTCGCCGGTCTGGACCGAGAAATCATCCTGCTCGGCACCGGAGCGCAGCTGCGCTTTCCGCGTCCCGAGATCATTCAGCCCCTGATGCGGTCCGGAGTCGGCGTGGAAGTCATGGACGTGCACGCCGCCTGCCGTACCTACAACATTCTCCTCGCCGAAGACCGCAGGGTCGCCGCGGCTCTGCTGATCGGGTGAATTCGACGATTTCGAGGCTCGGGCCGTGGATCCTGCTCGCCGTCTTTGCGGCCGGCTGGTTCTGCAATCTCGGCTATCGGCACCTCGTCAAGCCCGACGAAGGCCGCTACGCGGAGATTCCGCGCGAGATGGTCGCGAGCGGCGACTGGCTCACGCCGCGCCTGAATGGCTACCAGTATTTCGAGAAGCCGCCCCTGCAGTATTGGATCACCGCGGCCGCGTTCAGCGCGTTCGGCCAGAGCGAATGGGCGGCGCGCCTGTGGCCGGGAGTCATGGGCTTTCTCGGCGTGCTCCTCGTTTTCTGGGCCGGAAACCGTTTGTTCTGGCCGCCGGTGGGCCTGTATGGGGCCGCAGTCGCGGCGAGCAGCGCGATCTACGTGTCGATCGGACACCTGCTGACCCTCGACATGGCGCTTTGCGTCTTCATGTCGGCGTCGGTCTTCGCCTTCGCCGTCGCCCAGCGCGACCCGGCAGACGAAGCGGAGCAGCGCCGCTGGATGCTGCTCGCCTGGGCGTCCGCGGCGCTCGCAGTCATGACCAAGGGACTGGTCGGCATCGTCCTGCCCGCGGGTGCAGTGGCGCTCTACGTTCTGATCGAGCGGGACTGGAGGCTTCCGGGTCGGCTGCACGCGCTGCGCGGCGGCCTGCTCTTCCTCGCGATCGCGGCGCCGTGGTTCATCGCGGTTTCGCTCGCCAACCCGGAATT
>VBCT01000096.1 GCA_005882235.1 Betaproteobacteria bacterium | reverse complement strand
CAAGGCGAAGAAGAGCGTCTTGAACGGCGTATTGGTGCGCTCGTTCATCCACGCGAGCGCAGTCCCCAGGACGAAGGCGAAGAGCGACGCCCCCACCGCGAACTGGACCGAGTTCCAGAAGAGCCGCAGCGTCTCGCTCGAGCCGTATGCCGAGGTGTAGTTGCCCAGCGTGAACTCGGCGGCCTTCGCCGCGGTCTGCGGCGTGAAGAAGCTCTGCCACAGGAGGAATGCGAGCGGGACCACCGCGATGTAGATCGTGAAAACCACGCACGCCCCGATCACGACCCATTTCCAGTCGTCGAGCGCCGCAGCATGAAAGGGGCTGCAGCGTTCATCGCGGGATGACCCGCCGCCTGCATCGATTTCCTCCTCGTGGCCGCCGCCGACAGAAAACCCTCCCTCGCGTCGGCGGCTGCTGTCGCGTGTTCCTTTATGTGGAACCTCGGTCCTGCGCGGCAGTGCGGCGCAATCTATCAACCGCGCCCCGTCGTGTCAACGAAGAACCGCGGGCTTTCAGCGCATATCGAGCTCGATGTCGCGCAGAACGGGGTCCTCGGCGCGAGCGACCTCGTTTTCTACGAGCGCGCCGCACCCGGGGCAGAAGAACTGGCGGAACACCGGCCGGTCGTCGATGTAACGCCGGTAGTCACCGATGTTGGGGTTCGCCTCGCTCGCGTCCGATTCGAGCCGCACGCAGTGGTCCTTGTAGTTGTCGCGCAGGGACCCCAGGTCGGCCGCGCACTTCGCGCAGCACAGGTACAACGCGTCTTTCTCGCGGCGCAGGTCGAGATTGTCGGTGATGCGCGCGAGCCGCTCTCCGTCGCGCCGCTTCACTTCGCCGTCCTTGCGGCGGTGGGTCTCGCGCCGCTCCGCGCGCAGGTCCCGGGTCGCTTCCCGATCGAGCCGGCCGTCCCGCGCGATCACGACGCCGTAGAGATTGCGCGCGGCCTCAGCCGACACGGAACGCTGCTCGATCACGTCGTCGCGTACTTTTTCCGGATCGCGCTCGAGCGGATCGCCGAAGCCGCCCGCCGCAGACCAGATGACGGCGTAGACGTCGTCGGGCTTCTGGACGAAGTTTTCCTGGCGGAGCGCTAGCGTCACCTCCTCGCCCTTCAGCTCCGCGATGTCGCCCGGAATCCGGCGCTCCTTGAGGCGCTCGAAAATATCGGTCGAGCGCCTGAACTTGTACACGTTCACCGAGCCGGGGTAGCCCGCCATCATGCCCGGCGAAGTCGGGATCGCGTTGCCCGAGGACAGCGTGTCCTGCGTGATCTCGTCGGTGCGATGCGGAATGAAGCAGGACTCCGCCGAGAGCCCGCCTCGGAATTTTCCGGCACCGCCGGAATCGATCACTTCCTTGCGGTAGAGGAACAGGAGCGGAAAGGTCTGCTCCGTGTGCTCGACGTTGGGCAGCTTGCAGATCGGCGTGCGCGACTGCCCGCCGGTAGAGATACCGTCACCGTTGGCAAAGGCGCCGATCGCCCCGCCGATGGGATCGACGAGGATGTAACCGTAGCGCTCGCCCCACTGGTCGGTGCCGCGGAAAATCGTCGCCGGCCACTGGCTGGTTCCGCCGATGCACATGATGTCCTTGCGCATCTCGGGGTCCGCGTGGATCATCTTCGAGAGCACGTTGTAGGCGGGGTAGAGCGAGATCTCCATGGCCTGGATCGGCGCGGTCGAGACCGAGGCCGGGAAATTCGCACAGTTGAAGGTACCGGGCGTAGGATCGAACTCGACGTGGCGCAGCGCCCCGCCGATCGAGAAATACTGGTCCCAGCAAAGCAGCTGGTTGAACGCCACCATGATCGCGCCGCGCCAGCCCGAGTAGGTCGCATTCATCGCGCCGTCCTGCGGCGCCGTGCCCTCGTTCTCGAAAATAAGCGTTGAACCCTTCTTCCGCAGCGTCAACATGACCACGTGCGTGCGCCGGTCGCCGGGACGGCAGCATTCGACGTAGCTGCGCTCGCGCCACACACCGTCCGGCAAACGCTTGAGCTTTTCGAGAAAGGCGCGCTCGCCGTTGTCGAGGATCTTGCGCATGACCCCCTTCACCACCTCGGGACCGTAGCGCCTGATGAGCGCGAGGACGCGGTCTCGCGCGGTGATGTTGCCGGCGAGCTGCGCCCGGAAGTCGAGCGCCACCGCCTCGGGCTTGCGCGAAGCCCTCAGGTACAGCTCCTCGATGTCGCGGCGGATCTCGTTCCCTTCGACGATCTTCACCGGCGGGATGCAGATGCCTTCCTCGAAGGCGTTCTCCGCCGAGCCGCAGAACGAAGACGGCGTGATGCCGCCGAGGTCGTACTGGTGCAGGCAATTTGTCACCCAGCAGAAGAGCTCGCCCTTCCAGAACACCGGGCAGATCAGCATCACGTCCTGCTGATGCGCCGCGCCCACCCAGGGGTCATTGGCGAGGAACATGTCGCCCTCCGCGATGCCGGGATTGTCGCTCCTGTATTCGAGCACCCACTTCACCTGCGTGTCGGTGACGCCGGACATGTATTGCATGTAAGGCCCGAAGTACACGAACTCGCCGTCCTCGGTGAGGATGGAAGGATTGAGATCGAGCGCGTACATCGCCACCGGCGACCCGGACAGGCGCTGAATCGTGGCGCCGTGCTCCTCGTTGACGTGCCACAGGCTGTGGCGGATCACCTCGTAGGTGATCGGGTCGATGCTTCTCGCGCCTTTTCGATGCAGCCTGAGCCTGGGCGAGACGCGCAACTTCTTCGGCGGCACGTAGCCCATGTTCCTGCCGTCGAAGACGGCGTCCTTCATTTCGCTGACTTTCATGCCCGTTTCCCGAAATTGATTTCGAAATTGCCGTACGCGTCCACCTTGAGCGAGCGCCCCGGATGCACTACGACGGTGGTATCGGTCGTCTCGATGACGGCCGGGCCCTTGACCGCGTTTCCCGGAACGAGGAAGGCTCCGTCGAGAATCGGCGTCGCCATCGGCTTTTTCAGGTCGGCCCAGTAGATGCTCCGCTTGCCGCGGCCCGCCTTCGAATCGATTTTCGCGGAGAGTCTTTTCGCCTTCGAGAGCTTCGGGCGGGGCGTCGCGGCGCTCGCGCGCAGGCGCAGCGTGACGATTTCCAGCCGCGCCTCGCCGTAGGACGACCCGCTCCCGTAGAGCTGCTCGTAGCGCGCATAGAAGCGCTGATGCAGCGGTCCCCAGAGCGAACCGCTGACGCGCTTCTCCGGCAGCACCACCTCGACCTCGTTGATCTGGCCCTTGTGGCGCATGTCGAGCGAGAATTGGTAGTGCCGCCGCGGCCCGGCGATGCCGTCGCGGTCCATCTGCTCGCTCGCCCTTTTCTCCAAGGCCTCGAGCGAGGCGTTCGCCCGCGCCGCGTCGAACGGGCTCGCCTGGATGTCGACCTGCTCGTAGACGTGCAGGATGTCGGCCGAGGCCGCGCCGAAGGCGCACCAGGTCGATGCGATCTCCTTCTGCGGGACGATCACTTTTTGCACCCCGAGCTCGCGGGCGAAAACGCCCGCGTGCGCCGGGCCCGCGCCGCCGAAGGCGAAGAGAACGAAGTCGCGCGGATCGAAACCCTTCTCGACGGTCGTCTTGCGGATGATGTCGGCCATCTTGAACTCGGCGATCTTGGCGATGCCGCTCGCAGCTTCCATGAGCGAAAGGCCGAGCGCCGAGGCGATGCGCTGCACCGAGTCCACCGCCTTCTTCCTGTCGAGCTTGATACGCCCGCCGAGAAAATTGTCCGGGTTGATCGTGCCCAGCACGACGTCGGCGTCGGTAACGGTCGCGATCACACCGCCCTTGGCGTAACAAACAGGACCGGGGTCGGCCCCTGCCGATTCGGGGCCGACCGCGAGCGTCTTCGCCACCGGATCGACGCGAGCAAGCGACCCGCCTCCCGAGCCGATTGCCTGGATGTCGACCTTGGGCAGGAAGTATTCGTACTGCGCGACGTTGGAAACGAAGGAGTAGGCGGGCTGTCCGCCGTAGATGATTCCGACGTCGAACGAGGTTCCGCCCATGTCGGTGGTGATGATGTTCGGAACATCCATGACCTTGCCGAGGTAGAGCGAGCCGGTGACGCCGGACACCGGACCCGAGTCGAGCGTGAGGAGCGGCGACTCGATCGCCCGGTCCACCGAGACCGAGCCGCCCCCGCACTGGGTGATCTGCAGCGGCTGCCGGTAGCCGGATTTCTTCAGCTGTCCGTCCAGGTTGCCCAGGTACCTCGCCATCACCGGCCCGATGTAGGCGTTCAACGCGGTCGCGGTGACGCGCTCGTACTCGCCCCACTTGGGCGCGATGTCGGTCGAGCACGAGACGAATAGATTCGGCGCGATCTTCGCGATCATCTCCTTCACGCGCTGCTCGTGCCGCGGATACTTGAACGACCAGAGAAAACAGACGCCGATCGCCTCGACGCCCGCTTCGACCAGGCGCGCGATCGCGGTCGTGGCTTCGGACTCGTTCAAGGGCACGACCACCTCGCCGAAGCAGTCGACGCGCTCCGACACGCCCTCGATCAGGCGCTTGGGCACGATGGGCACCGGCTTCTGGCTCGAGGGAAAGTGGACCACCTTCGCGATGTCGCGCGAGGAAACGCCGCGCGAGCCGCGCATGATGTGGATCGCATCCTCGTGTCCCCGCGTCGTGATCAGGCCGACGCGCGCGCCCTTTCTCTGGATCAGCGCGTTCGTGCCGACCGTGGTGCCGTGGGTGAGCACCGCGATCTCGCTGCAGAACTGTTCGAACGAGAGCCCGAGCCGCTCGGCCGCCACGCGCATCGCGGCGAGCATGCCTTCGGCGAAGTTGGCCGGGGTGGAAGAAGATTTCGTCGCTGTGATGCGGCCGTCGCGATCGAGCGCCACACAGTCGGTGAAAGTGCCGCCGATGTCCACGCCGACCAGAAACCGCGCCACTTTTGTTCGATTCCGCTGGGTTGAGGGCGGGATAGTAGCGTATTTTCATCCGTGCCAAAGGCGGGGTAGACTCGTCCCCGGCCATGCGCACCTGCGGTTTCACCCTCGTTGAAATGATGGTCGTCATCGGGATCGTGGCCATTCTGGCGCTGATGGCGATTCCCACTTATCAGGACAAGTTCATACGGGATCAGGTCGCCGAGGCCTTGCCGCTCGCCGACCTCGCCAAGCCCCCGGTCGCCCTGTCGTGGGCCGTCCTGCAGACTTTCCCGGCCGACAACGCCGCCGCCGGCCTGCCCGTCGCCGAGAAGATCGTCAACAACTTCATCGGCTCGGTGGCCATCCAAGGCGGCGCCATCAACATCACCTTCGGCAACAAGGCGAATCGCGCCATCCTCGGCAAGGTCCTCAGCCTTCGCCCGGCCGTCGTGGAGGATGCGCCCATCGTTCCCGTCACCTGGGTATGCGGCTACGCCACCGCGCCGGAGAAGATGACGGTCAAGGGGGAAAACAAGACCAATATCCCATCGGGCTACTTGCCGATCCGTTGCCGGTCGTAGCGCCGCAATCGCTAGAATGCCAAGGCGAGGAGAAATAGAGATGGCGCAGCAAACCGTGGGGATGATCGGCCTCGGTATCATGGGCTCGGCGATGTCGGCGAATCTCATGCGCGCGGGATTTCGCGTGGCCGGCTTCGACGTGGCGCCGAAACGGCGCGCCGAGCACGCGCGCGCGGGCGGCGTCGCCGCGAAGAGCCCGCGCGATTTGGCCAAGCGGGCGGACCTTATCATCACTTCACTTCCTTCGGAGCGCGCCCTCGCCGAAGTCGCCGCTGAGCTCGCTGCATCCGCCAAGCGCGGTACGGTCGTGATCGAGACGAGCACCCTGCCGATCAAGGTGAAGGAAGCGGCGCGCGACGTTCTTGCGAAGCGCGGCGTGATCCTGCTCGACTGCCCCTTGAGCGGCACGGGTGCGCAGGCGCGCGTCAAGGACCTGCTTATCTACGTGAGCGGCGATCGCACGGCGTACCGCAAGACCGTCCCCGTGCTCGAGGGCTTCACCAGCGCGAACTACTACGTCGGCCCGTTCGGCAACGGCTCTAAGATGAAATTCGTCGCGAACCTGCTCGTCGCCATTCACAACGTCGCGGCCGCCGAAGCGATGGTGCTCGGCATGAAGGCGGGCCTCGATCCCGCGCTGGTCCTGAAAGTCGTCGCAGGCGGCGCCGGCGGCTCGCGCATGCTCCAGGTGCGCGGACCGATGATGGTGAAGGGCGACTACTCCGAGGCCACGATGAAGAACGAGGTCTGGCAGAAGGACATGACCATCATCGGCGACTTCGCGCGCGAGCTCGACTGCCCGACGCCGCTGTTCGCCGCGAGCGCGCCGATCTACAACGCTGCAATGGCCATGGGGATGGGCAAGGAAGACACCGGCGCCGTGTGCGCGGTGCTCGAGGAAATGGCGGGAAGGCCACGACGCAGGAAGAAGCGGTAATCGCGCCTATTCGACCTTGATCCCCGCCTCCTTGATGAGCTTCGCATACTTCGCCGTTTCGGATCTCATGAACGCGATGAACTGCGCCGGCGTGCTGTGGACCGCCTCGACCCCCAGATCGGCGAATTTCCTCTTCACCTCCGCATCCTGCATCGTCTTGACGAGGTCCGCGTGGAACTTGTCGGTGATGGCCTTGGGTGTTCCCGCCGGCATGAACACGCCCCACCAGTTGACCGCGACCAGACCCGGAACGGATTCCGCGCAAGGCGGAAGCTCGGGCATGATCGGGCTGCGCTTAGGCCCGGTGACGCAAAGGGCGCGCGCCCGCCCGGCCTTGATGAATTGCATCGCCGGCAGAGAATCGGAGAAGATGTACTGGATGTGCCCCGCGACGAGGTCCTGCACGCCGAGTATCCCGCCCTTGTAGGGAACTTCCGTCGCCTTCACCCCGGTGATGTTCGCATACATCGCGCCGGCGAGATGCGAGATGCTTCCCGGCCCGCTCGTTCCATAGTTGAGCCTGCCGGAGCTCGACTTGGCGTGCCTGGTCAGCTGGCGCAGAGACTTCGCGGGCACATCGGGATGCACGATGAGGATGTTGGGGCCGGTTGAAATGAGCGATATCGCGACGAAATCGCGCTGGATGTCGTAGGGCACCTTGGAGAGCAGGGGGTTCACCGCGGCCGGTCCGATGTTGCCGACGACGAAGCTGTAGCCGTCGGGCGCCTGCTTGGCCGCAAAATCCATTCCGATCGAGCCGGCCGCGCCCGGTTTGCTCTCGATGATGACGGTCTGCCCCCACACTTCGCCGAGCTTCTGGCCGAAGACCCGCGCCATGAGATCCGAGCTGCCGCCCGGGGGATAGGTCACGATCAGTTTCACCGGCTTGACCGGATACGACTGCGCCAGAGCGCCGCCGGCAACGAGCGTCGCCCAGGCAGAAAACGCGACAGCCAGTAGTTTGCGCATGGGTTTCTCTCCTCTAGTTGGCCGAGCCTGCGCTGGCGCGGGTCGGCTGGCTCTTGACCTATTGGCCTTGATGTTCACGCGGTGCGCGCGAGCACGCGCCCAGGCCGCGCGCCGGTCGGTTTCCCCTCGCGCCAGACCACGGCGCCGTTGACGATCACCGTGTCGATGCCTTTCGCGCGCTGAATAGGCTTCGTGAAGCTCGCCGCTTCGTCGATTTCATTTTCATCGAACACGACGATATCCGCGGCGAAACCCTGCTTCAGGACGCCCCGGTCCGCAAGCCCGAAGGTCCTCGCCGTGAGGCCGGTCATCTTGTGCACCGCGGTCTCCAGCGGGAACAGGTTCAAGCCTCTGGAGTAATGTCCCAGCACCCGCGGAAACGTTCCCCAAAGCCTCGGGTGCGGCGCGGCGTCGTGCGGCAGGCCGTCAGAGCCGATCATGGTGTGCTCGAGCCCGAGGATGCGCTGCACGTCCCGCTCGTCCATCGAGAAGTAGATCGCGCCGGCGGGCAGCAGTTTTTCAACGGCAGCGGGAATCGACAGCCGGAGCTTCGAAGCAATTTCAGTCAGCTCCATTCCCGCAAATTCCGGATGCGGCTTCGACCAGGTCACCAGCACCTTCGACGCGGGCCCGACGCGGCTCACGGAGAGGATCGTGGACGAGGCGCAGTAGGGATAGCAGTCGAGGCCGATCTTC
>VBCT01000326.1:2608-2934 GCA_005882235.1 Betaproteobacteria bacterium | reverse complement strand
TTCGGCCACCATGCTGCTGGTGCGCAACGACGGTTCGGAAATTCCGATCGTACAGTCCGCCGCCCCGATACGGGCGCGGACGGGCAAGATCATCGGCGTGGTCCTGGTCATGCACGATGTCAGCCGCGAGCGCCAGTACGTCGCCAAGCTTTCCTACCAGGCGAGTCACGACGCCTTGACCGGCTTGATAAATCGCACCGAATTCGAGCGTCGCCTGGGGCTCGCGCTCAAGAGCTCCGCGGAACTGAGCCGCAACCACGCGGTGATGTATCTCGATCTGGACCAGTTCAAGGTCGTCAACGACACCTGCGGTCACGCCGCCGGCG
>VBCT01000326.1:0-2599 GCA_005882235.1 Betaproteobacteria bacterium | reverse complement strand
CAAGCGCCTGCGCGAGGGCGATACGCTCGCCCGCCTGGGAGGCGACGAGTTCGGCGTGCTCCTCGAGAACTGCCCGCCGGATCACGCGCTGCGAATCGCCGACCAGTTGCGACAGACCGTCAGCGACTTCCATTTCACGTGGGAGACCCGTTCCTTCAGCACCGGCGTCAGCATCGGGCTGGTGAACGTGAAAGACGGGCCGTTCACGCTGGCCGACGTGATGAGCGCTGCGGACGCAGCCTGCTACATGGCGAAGGAAAAGGGCCGCAACCGCGTGCAGTTGTATCACGCCGAAGACAGCGAGCTGTCGGTGCGCCAGGGCGAGATGGAATGGATCAGCCGGCTGCAGAAGGCGCTCAAGGAAGATCGATTCGTGCTCTACGCGCAGGACATCAGGGGCCTGGACGCCGGGCGCGAGCACGGCACGCACTGCGAAATCCTGGTCCGCTTGCTCGATGAAAGCGGCGAGCTGGTGCCGCCGATGGCGTTCATCCCGGCGGCGGAACGTTACAATCTGATGCCCGCGATCGATCGCTGGGTCATTCGCTCCGCGTTCGCCACCATTTCCAGGGAGCAAGCCGAAGGCGGTGCGGTTTTCGAGATATGCGCCATCAATATCTCCGGCGGCTCGATCGGCGACGAGAGCTTCCTCGATTACGTGCGCGAACAGTTCACCCGTTTCCCGGTGCGGCCCCAGTCCATCTGCTTCGAGATCACCGAGACCGCCGCAATCGCGAGGCTCGACAAGGCGACCCACTTCATCGATGAGCTGAAATCGCTCGGCTGCCGTTTCTCCCTGGACGACTTCGGGGCCGGAATGTCCTCGTTTGCCTATCTGAAGCACCTGCCCGTGGATTTTCTCAAGATCGACGGCGGATTCGTCAAAAACATGGCCGACGATCCGATCGACCGCGCGATGGTCGAGGCGATCAACAGCGTCGGTCACATCACCGGCAAGCAGACCATCGCAGAATTCGTGGACGGCGAGCGCGTCATCGCGCTGCTGCGCGAGATCGGGGTGGATTTTGCCCAGGGGTACGGCGTGGCCAAGCCGAGGCCGTTCGGGCGCCGGCTGCAGATGGCGGCGGCGACGGGCTGACGCGCAACGCGTTCACCGGCTCGTTCCGCCCGCGCAGGGCGGAGGCTTCTGGCGCCCGCAGCAGGTCGAAAAAGCGATTCGGATAGGGGAATCCCCTAGTCCGCACCGGAAAAACACCGATAGACCGGTCATCACGCGCTCCATACCATGGGTCCAACCATTTTCATAATCACAACACCGAGGAGAAGTAATGGGAACGATGAATGAGTTGACCGCTCACCCCCAATGGGTGGATTCGCTGCACGGTTACGTCAAGCCCTATTGGGACGGGCTCCTGGATGGAGACTGGGCGAGAGGCGTGGCCTCCGCCGAGCTGACGGTCCCGGAGATGCAGGGATGGATACTCCAGATTTATCCTTTCATCCACGCTTTTCCCAAGTTCCTTGCCGAGGCCCTGATCAAGGTCGAGGACGATTACTCGCGTTCGTTCCTGATCGACAATATCCGCGTCGAGAAAGCCCACGCCGAGCACTGGATCTGGATGGGAATGGGCTTCGGCCTGAAGAGGGAAGAGATGCTCGATCTCACCGAAGGCAACCGGCCGGTGCTGCGGGACGTGCAGTCCCTGACCGACTGGTTGTGGTACATCAACACCAAGGGCTCGCTTGCCGAGGCGGTGGCCGCGACGAGCTTCGCCATCGAGGGCATCGCCGGGGACATCGCGCACAAGGTACTCGCCGGTTTCGAGTCGTACAAGGGCCGTCCGGGCGTCGAGATGGGCCCGAAGACCTCCAAGTGGTTCCGCGAGCACGCGCACTACGACGACGTGCATCCCAAGATCGCGATGGAGATCGTCAAGCGCTACGCGACCAGCGAGCGCACCCAGATGCGCGTCATGCTGGCGGCCAAGCGCAGCATTCAGCTCCTCGACCAGGCGCTGGAGGCGGCTCACAAGGCCTACACGCCGGCGGAAGAGCTGCCGGCGCCGGGCGCCGACAAACGCGACAGCGACCGGCGCAGCGATCGCCGCGCCGCCGCGGGATTCATCTGCTTTCCGGACCGCCGCTTCGGCGACCGCCGCGGCCGCGCCAGGCGCACAGTGAATTGAGGTTTCCGGTCCCATGCCGACAACGGGTACCTTCGGGTGCCCGTTTTTTTTGCTCAGGCGTGCCGCTCCCTAGCTCATCGCCGCTCCACGACCTGCACCATCCGGCTGTTCTTGTACTCCGACAGCCACACGGCGCCGGCCTGATCGACGGCCATTTTCCGCACCTGGGAATCCAGCCCCGGCAGGGGGAACTCGGAGAATTTGGCGGTGACGGGATCGAAGCGCACGATCTTGTTCGCGGTGAACTCGTCGAACCAGATCTTCCCGCGATGATCGACCACGATGTCGTAGGGGCCGGAGTCCGGCGTCGGGATCTCCCACTCGCGGATCGCTCCGGACTCGTGGTCGAGCAGCGCGATCTTGTTCGTGTTGTACTGCGTGAACCACACGTTCCCGTTGCGGTCGAGCGCCAGCCGGCGCGGGCCCGAGTAGCGCGTCGGCGGCGCATATTC
>VBCT01000325.1 GCA_005882235.1 Betaproteobacteria bacterium | reverse complement strand
TCGATTCGAACGACCTGCCGCTCAACATCTCGCGCGAGATCCTGCAGGAGAGCCGCGACATCGAGGCGATCCGCGCCGGCAACACCAAGCGCGTCCTCGGCCTGCTCGAGGATCTCGCCGAGAACCAGAAAGACAAATACGCGGGTTTCTGGAAGGAATTCGGGCGCGTCATGAAGGAAGGCGTGGGCGAGGATTTCGCGAACCGAGAGCGCATCGCGAAGCTCCTGCGGTTCTCCTCCACCCACGCCGACAGCGAGGAACAGAACGTTTCACTCAGCGACTACGTGGCGCGCATAAAGGAAGGCCAGGACAAGATCTATTACGTGACCGCGGAGACTTTCCTCGCCGCGAAGAACAGCCCGCACCTGGAAGTCTTCCGCAAACGCGGGATCGAGGTGCTGCTCCTTTCCGAGCGCGTCGACGAGTGGCTGGTCGCGAATCTCGCCGAACACGAGGGCAGGGCGCTCGCCTCGGTCGCGAAAGGCGAGCTCGATCTCTCCAAGCTCCAGTCCGACGACGAGAAGAAGGAGGAAGCGAAGCAGGCGGGCGGGCACCGGGCGCTCGTCGCGAAACTGAAAGACGCGCTCGGCGACAGGGTAAAGGACGTGCGCGTCTCCTCGCGCCTCACGCAGTCGCCTTCGTGCCTGGTCGCCGACGAGCACGACATGGGGGGCAATCTCGCGCGGATTCTCAAGGCCGTCGGGCAGAAAGGACCGCAGCCCAAGCCGATCCTCGAAATCAATCCGGCGCATCCCATGGTGCAGCGCCTGAACGCGGAGAAGACGCGCTTCGCCGACTGGGGGAATCTGCTCTTCGACCAGGCGCTGCTCGCCGAGGGCGGGCAGCTCGAGGACCCGGCCGGGTTCGTGCGCCGCATGAACGAGCTGATGCTCGAGATGGCGGGCGAGGGCAGCCGCATCATCGTTCCGGGGCGCTGACAAGCCGCCAATCGGCATCGATATGACGGATACAATCCGTCATATGCGCTACGCCTTCGCGGCAGCCGCGGTTTTTCTTGCCGCATCCAGTCTTTGCGCTCAGCCCGCGCAAGAGCCAGCCACCGCAGTCGTTCCAAAGCGGCTCGTTGCTTCGGAGCGCTTCATGGTTGTCGCGGCGCATCCGCTCGCCGCGCGCGCCGGCTACGACGCGATCCGCAGCGGCGGGAGCGCGCTCGACGCGGCGATCGCCGTGGAGCTCGTGCTCGGCCTGGTCGAGCCGCAATCCTCGGGCCTGGGCGGCGGAGGATTCCTGCTGCATTACGCCGCGCGCGACGCGAAGCTCGAAGCCTACGACGGCCGCGAGACCGCGCCCGCGAGCGCGAAGCCCGGGCGTTTTCTCGGGGCCGACGGGCGCCCGCTCGATTGGCCCGACGCGGTGGTCAGCGGAAAATCGGTGGGCGTGCCGGGCCTACTGCGCCTCTTCGAGCTCGCGCACCGCAGGCACGGAAAGCTTCCCTGGGCGAAGCTCTTCGAGCCGGCGATCGAGCTCGCGCAGAAAGGATTCCCGATCTCGCCGCGTTTGAATGCGCTCGTCGCCGCCGACCGGTTTCTCCCGCTCGACGCCAACGCGCGCCGCTACTTCTATCTTCCCGACGGCAAGGCGAAGCCCGCGGGAACGCTGCTCAGGAACCCGGAGTACGCTGCGGTGCTGAAACGGGTCGCCGCGGGCGGCGCGAACGCGTTCTACCGCGGCGAGATAGCGCACGACATCGCAGTGGCAGTGCGAAGCCACAAGCGCACTGCTGGCGACCTCGCCGAATCGGACTTCTCCGCCTACGCCGCGATACGGCGCGAGCCGCTGTGCGGTGAGTACCGCCGCTGGAAAGTCTGCGGCATGCCTCCGCCTTCCTCGGGCGGCTTCGCGGTGCTGCAGATCCTCGCGATCCTCGAGCGCTTCGATCTGCGCGCGCTAAAAGCCGACTCGATCGAGGCCGT
>VBCT01000323.1 GCA_005882235.1 Betaproteobacteria bacterium | reverse complement strand
TGGGATCCACCGAGATGAAGACGAATTGGACGTCTTTGGCGCCTGCCCTGCTCTTGGCTATGTTTTCATGCGCGCGGGCTAATGTCGCCAGGGTCGTCGGACAGATATCAGGGCAATGTGTGTAGCCGAAAAACAGAAAGGACCATTTGCCCTTTAGGCGCGACAGATCAAATACCCGATTCTCGTGATCGATGAACGCAAAGGCTGCCAGTGGCTTCGGGGCGGGGAACAAGGTCATCAACTGATCCGGCAGCAATATGGCCCGTGAACCGTTTTCCCGATACACGGCGGCGAGCAACACTGCGCCAAGGATCGCGGCCAGCACGACGGTCGTCATCATGACGCTAAATTTGAGAGATATTTT
>VBCT01000322.1 GCA_005882235.1 Betaproteobacteria bacterium | reverse complement strand
GTTTCGACGGCCGAGTGCCCTCGGTTCAGGCGGGGCGTATTCCGAGCTTTTCCAGCAGCGCGCGGTCGCGCGCGGCTTCGGGGTTGCCGGTGGTGAGGAGCTTGTCGCCGTAAAAAATCGAATTCGCCCCGGCAAGGAAACACAAGGCCTGCACGGCCTCGGGCATCTCGGCACGTCCCGCGGAGAGCCGCACCATGCTGCGCGGCATGGTGATGCGGGCGCAGGCGATGGTGCGCACGAACTCGCTCCAGTCGAGCTTCGGTGCGCTCTCGAGCGGAGTGCCTTTCACTCGAACGAGATCGTTTATCGGCACCGATTCGGGCTGCGGGGCCAGGCTCGCGAGCGCGGCGATGAGGCCCGCGCGCTGCGCGCGCGACTCGCCCATGCCCACGATTCCCCCGCAGCACACCTTGATTCCGGCACGGCGCACCCGCGCTAGCGTATCGAGCCGGTCGCCGTAGGTGCG
>VBCT01000324.1 GCA_005882235.1 Betaproteobacteria bacterium | reverse complement strand
CTTCCTGAAGGGGCTCCTCTAGCGTAACGACATCGAATTGCGGCGAGCCCATCTGTTGCCGGACTCCGTTCCTTACTACAAGAACTGCAAATGAACAAAAAAAGCTATTCGATCATTCTTGGGATCAGTGCATTGCTGATGCTGTTTATTTTCCTTCTTGTAGGCCATCACCGCGGCATCCCCGACCGGGTCCGACTGGATCGCGGCACGCTCTTGGGCACAGGTTCGAGCGTCGCCGAGCGGATCAGGCCGGTCGCCCAGGTCAATATCGCCTCGGCGGAAACGCAGGGGGAGCCCGTAAAAAACGCGGCGGCCGCGCCGCCACCCAGCCGCAACGGGCAGCAGGTCTACCAGAGCACCTGCGTCGCGTGCCACGACGCCGGGATCGCCGGCGCGCCGAAGCTCGGTGACAAGGGCCAGTGGGCCAAGCACGTCGCCAAGGGCCTAGACACTCTCTACGCCAGCGCCCTCAACGGGGTACAGGGGAGCACGGGAGCGATGCCGGCGAAAGGCGGGAACCCGGCGCTGAGCAACGCCGAGGTCAGGGCCGCCGTCGACTACATGGTGGCGCGGTCGAAATAAGCGGCGGGAACCTGTCCTGCCGTTGGCGGCTTCATTTGCGGACCTCGTACGCAACGGGTAATACAAGGCCGCCGCGAAATTCCAGGGTGATGTCAACCCGGTCCCCGGCGCGCAGCGTCCGTTTCGGATTCGAGAGCATCAGGTGATACCCCCCGGGCGCAAAAAG
>VBCT01000321.1 GCA_005882235.1 Betaproteobacteria bacterium | reverse complement strand
CCGGCGGAGATCGGCCCGATTACCTTCTTCACCTGAGCGCTCTCCTCGACAAGCGCTTTCCCATTTGAGTCCTGGCCGAGCTGGAGGTAGGCGTACTGCATGAAATCCAGCGCATGCGGCACGCCGGCGAGCACGCCGTCGAGCTTCGCCTGTGTGCTGAAGTCCCTCGAGACCTGGTTCGACTTGAGGTTCGAGGCGATCGACTCTTTCCACATCCCGACCATCGAGTAGATGTGCGAAGGCATGTGCACCGCGTGCGGCGCGGCCGGCGCGATCTTTGCGTACTTGTTCGCCGCCGGGACGCCCTTCGCCGCGATCGGCGCGAAGTCATAGCTGTGGATCAGGTAGTGCGTGATCCCGGGATGGGCGGGGTACTTCTTGTCCAGCGGCTCGAGGATGCTGATCGCCTTCAGCAGCGGGGCCATGCTCTTGTGGTCGAAGATCTCGTTCAGCGCCAGCGCGTGGAAGATCTTCGCCTCGACGTCGTTCGGGTACTTCTTGGCCAGCGCCTCCATCGCGTTCGCGTAGTTCGTGGTGCGCGTGTCCTGATCCACCTTGTCGAAGTCCTTGTAGAACTCCTGGATCGCCAGGAGCCAGTCGCGCTCGCGCTCGGTTTTGGGACCCACCGCCAGCCCCTTGTCTACCGCGTCGAGCCCGCGTTTGAGAGTCGCAGCGTCCCACGGGCCGACGAGCGGGTTCGGCCTGATGCTGACCGCAAGGCCCCAGTAAGCGATGGCGCATCCCGGGTCGGTCTGCGGGATCGCGGTAAACACCTTGATCGTCTCGGGGAACCAGAACGAGTGCAGCATCCCGAGCGCGCGCTCGAACTCCTTCTGCGCCTCGGGCGTGCACGAGGTCTTGAACAGCACCTGCCCGAGCTTTTCCTTCTTCTGCTGGGCTTCGTCATGGCCGAGCGCGGCAGCGGACGCGAATGCGAACAGCGATGCGACAACCGCCGAAATGAGTTTCGATTTCATGGACGTTCCCCCTCGGGAAGATGAGGATCACTATACGCTTGGCAATTTTTATTGGTGTTCTTTTCGCCGCACATGCTCATGTCAAAGGCGGAGCTTCGTAACTACTTGAGGAATCTGGCGCGCCCGGCGCGAATCGAACGCGCGACCTATGGCTTCGGAGGCCATCACTCTATCCCCTGAGCTACGGGCGCGGGAGAGGAAATTATACACTGCGCGACGCGGCGGCCTGTGTTCCCTGAGCCGCAGACGACAGATAGTCTTCGATGAGGCGCATGGCCTCTTCGACCGAAGCGGCGGCTCGCAGCCTGCGTTCCACGCTCGGCCGCAGCACGCCGTAGGCGCCGAAGCGCTCGATCATCGTGACGAACGGCTGCCAGAAGCCGTCGCTTGCGCACAGGATCACGGGCTTGTCCTGCAGGCCCAGGTCGTTCATCGTGAGCATCTCGAGCAGCTCGTCGAGGGTGCCGATCCCGCCGGGCAGCGCGACGAACAGGTCGGCGGATTCCGTCATCAATTGCTTCCGCTCGGCGAGCGACTCGACGATCTTGAGCGTGCCGAGGTCGGCGGCGGCGCGCTCCGCTCGGATGAGATGGCGCGGCATGATGCCGAGCACTTCGCCGCCCGCGGCCGCAGCGGCGCGTGCGGCGATCCCCATGAGCCCGCGGCCGCTGCCGCCATAGACCAGGCGCAGTCCGCGCCCCGCGCACGCAGCGCCGAATTCCGCGGCGAGGGAGCGCGCTGCGGCCGGGAGATCCTCGACCGCCGAGCAGAACAGGCACACCGAGTGTCTTGCCATGTCAGGTCCTGACCACTGCGTCGAGGCCGATGTCCGCCGCGGGCGCCGACTGCGTGATTCGGCCCACCGAGATGAAATCGACGCCGGTCTCGGCGACCGCGCGGAGGGTCTCCAGCCTCACGCCGCCCGAGGCTTCGAGCGGAACCCTGCCACCCGAGAGCGCGACCGCGCGGCGCAGGTCCTCGAGACTCATGTTGTCGAGCAGAATCATGTCGGCCCCCGCTTCGAGCGCTTCCGTCACTTGCTCGAGCGTGTCGCATTCGACCTCGATCTTCGTCAGTACGGGAACGCCCGAGCGGGCGCGCTTGACGGCAAGGGCGATCGAGCCGCACACGCTGATGTGGTTGTCCTTGATGAGCACGCCGTCGTCCAGGCGCAGCCGGTGGTTGCGCGCTCCGCCCAGCTGCGCGGCGTGCTTCTCCAGCGCGCGCAGGCCCGGAGTCGTTTTGCGCGTGTCGATCAGCACCGCCCGCGTCCCCGCGATGCGCTCGACGTACTGCGCCGTGAGGGTGGCGACTCCCGAAAGGTGCTGGAGAAAATTCAACGCGGTTCGCTCCACCGCAAGCAGCCCGCGAGCCGGGCCTTCGACTCGCCCCATCGCCGTGCCTGCATTGACGCGATCTCCGTCCTTCACACGCAGCTCCACGCGACACTCCGGCACGCGGCGACGGAAAACCTGCGCGGCGACGTCGATCCCGGCGACGACGATGTCCTGGCGCGCGTTGAGCGCGAGCTCCGCGCGCGCGGCGGCCGGGATCACCAACTCCGAGGTGAGATCGGCGAAGCCGATGTCCTCGGCGAGCGCCCGGTCGATCAGTTCTTCGACCACGAGAGGATCGATCATGGGAGGGGATTATAATGCGTGCGTTTCTACGCTCGCCTAAGGGCGCA
>VBCT01000095.1 GCA_005882235.1 Betaproteobacteria bacterium | reverse complement strand
GCGATGCAGGTCCGCGTGCCCGCGCTCGTGGATCTGCCGGGACATGCGTGCGATCTTCTCCGCCTCGTCGCCGATGCGTTCCAGGTCCGTGACCGTCTTGCTGATCGCCATGATGAGGCGCAAATCGCCCGCCGCAGGCTGCCTCTTGACGATGATGTGGCTGCAATCGTCGTCGATCCGGACCTCGCACTCGTTTACGCGAGCTTCGTTTGCGATCACCTGGTCGATCAGGTCCTGATTGCCGTGCGCGAACGCGTCGATGGCCCCGCGTATCTGGGACTCGACCAGGCCGCCCATCTGCAGGACCCCCGAGCGCAAGGTCTCGAGGTCGTTGTCGTATTGCTTGGAAAGGTGTTCGCTGCCCATTGCGCCGCTCCTGTTCAGCCGAACCGGCCGGTGATGTAGTCTTCCGTCTCTTTCTTCTTCGGCTTGATGAAAACCTCGTCGGTCACGCCGAATTCCACCATTTCTCCGAGATACATGTACGCCGTGTAGTCCGAGACGCGCGCAGCCTGCTGCATGTTGTGGGTGACAATCACGATCGTATAGTCGTTCTTCAACTCGTGCACGAGCTCCTCGATGCGGCCCGTGGATATGGGGTCGAGAGCGGAGGCCGGCTCGTCGAGCAGCAACACCTCGGGCTTGACGGCGATTCCGCGCGCAATGCACAGCCGCTGCTGCTGGCCGCCCGAGAGGCTGGTGCCGCTCTGCCTCAACTTGTCCTTTACTTCCTCCCAGAGCGCCGCCTTTCGCAAAGCCCATTCGACGCGCTCCTCCATCTCGCGCACTGAAAGGCTTTCGTACAAACGCACGCCGAACGCGATGTTGTCGTGAATGGACATTGGGAAAGGCGTCGGCTTCTGGAACACCATGCCGACCTTGGCGCGCAGCCTGTTCAGATCCTGGCGGGGCGAAAGGATGTCGTCCCCGTCGATGAGGATCTCGCCTCTCGCCTCCTGATTGGGATAGAGCGCGTACATGCGGTTGAAGGTGCGGAGCAGGGTGGACTTGCCGCAGCCCGAGGGACCGATGAACGCGGTCACTCTCCTCTCCGGAATCTGGAGATTGATATCCTTCAGGGCGTGAAACGCTCCGTAGTAGAAGTTCAGGTTTGTCACCTGAATCTTCTGCGTCAAGGTTTCATGCACGGGTTGCAGGACCGCTGCGTTCATGTCAGTACGTCGGAGTCTTGTTGCGGAAGAATACGCGCGCGAGGATGTTGAGCACAAGCACGCCCAGAGTGATGATCAGGGCGCCGGCCCATGCGAGGTGTTGCCAGTTCTCGTAAGGACTCATGGCAAACTGGAAGATGACGACCGGCAGGTTCGCCATCGGCTGGTTCAGGTCGAGCGACCAGAACTGGTTGTTGAGCGCGGTGAACAGCAGCGGCGCGGTCTCGCCGCCGATGCGTGCAACCGCGAGCAGGATACCGGTGATGATCCCCGCCTTCGCGGCGCGCACGGTCACAAGAGTGATCACCTTCCATTGCGGCGCGCCGAGCGCAGCCGCCGCCTCGCGCAGGCTGTCCGGGACCAGGCGCAGCATGTTTTCGGTGGTGCGGATCACAACGGGGATAACGATCAGCGCGAGCGCCATCGTCCCGGCCCAGGCCGAAAAATGCCGGGTGTGGATGACATAGACTTCATAGACGAAGAGCCCGACCACGATCGAGGGGGCAGAGAGCAGGATATCGTTGATGAAGCGCGTCACCGGGGCGAGCCAGCCGCGGCTGCCGAATTCGGCGAGATAGATGCCGGCCATCATGCCGATGGGCGTGCCGATCAGAGTTCCCATCGCGGCCATGATCAAGCTTCCGGCGATCGCGTTCGAGAGGCCACCGCTCGCCCCCGGCGGGGGAGTCATCGTAAAGAAAAGCGCCGGGCCGAGAGCCTTGAAGCCGGCTTCGAACAAGGTCAACAGGAGCCACCCGAGCCAGAACAGCCCGAGCAGCATCGTGAGGCGCGACACCGCGAGATTCAAGCGATTGATCCACAACCGGCGGGAGTAGAGGCTCATGAACGCCGCCGAAGCATTCATGTCTTCTGGCCTTCCATCCTGCCGAGCCGCAGCAGCAGCATCTTGGACAGGGCAAGGACCACGAAAGTGATGAGGAACAGGATCAGGCCCAGCTCGATCAGCGCCGAGCCGTAGAGGTCGCCTACCGCCTCGGTGAATTCATTGGCGAGCGCCGAGGCGATGCTGTTTCCGGGCATCATCAGCGAAGGATTCAGCTTGTGCGCGTTGCCGATGACGAAGGTGACGGCCATGGTCTCGCCCAAGGCCCGGCCGAGGCCCAGCATGACCCCGCCCACTACGCCGACTTTCGTGTAGGGAAGCACCACGTTCCACACGACTTCCCAGGTCGTCGAGCCGAGGGCGTAAGCCGATTCCTTGAGCACCGACGGAACGACCTCGAACACGTCGCGCATCACGGCGGCGATGTAGGGGATCACCATGATCGCTAGGATGATCCCCGCGGTGAGGACTCCGATTCCCATCGGAGGTCCTTGAAAGAGCATTCCAGCGAGCGGAATTGCGCCGAGAGTGGCCGTGAGCCAGGGCTGGAGCTGGGAAAAGGCGGGCGCAAAGACGAACAGCCCCCACATGCCGTAAATGATGCTCGGGATGGCGGCGAGAAGCTCGATTGCCGTCCCCAACGGGCGCCGCAGCCAGATCGGGGAGAGCTCGGTGAGGAACAGCGCGATCCCGAAGCTGACCGGAATGCCGATCAGAAGCGCGATGAAGGATGTGACCAGAGTGCCTACGATGGGCACGAGTGCGCCGAACTGCTCGGTGACCGGATTCCACTGTGGGCTCGTCAAGAACCCCGGTCCAAATGCACGCAGCGCGGGGAGGCTGCCGGCCAGGAGCGAGACGATTATCCCCGCGAGCAGGAGCAGAACGAGAAACGCGAAGAGCCGGGTTGCGAGCCGGAACAGAAGGTCGAGCCGGTGCTGATTCCTGAGATTCGCGTCCGGAATGCTTTTGGACACCGGTGAGATACCGGGATCGGTTCGTGACAGTCCGTCCATCGTATCCGCCACGCCGCTCATTCTAGCCGCTCCGCACGCGCAGCGCCTTGCACACTACCAGATGCTCTTGCCGCTCGAGTCTTTGATCTGGCTCTTCCACGCCGATTGGACCAGCGCCACCACGTCGTCGGGCATGGGAATGTAGTCGAGCTCGAGAGCCATCGCGTCGCCGTCCTTGTACGCCCACTCGAAGAACTTGAGGACCTCTTTGGCCTTTGCCGGGTCGGCCTGCGTCTTGTGCATCAGGATGAAAGTCGCGCCGGTGATGGGCCAGCTGTTTTTGCCCGGCTCGTCGGTGAGGATCTCGTAGAAGCCCGGGGCATTCCTCCAATCGGCACTGGCGGCCGCGGCCTGGAAGGTCTTGTCGTTGGGCGACACGAAATTCCCGTCCCTGTTCTGGAGCAAGGAGTAGGTCATCTTGTTCTGCTTGGCGTAGGCGTATTCGACGTATCCAACCGCCCCCTTGATCCGCTGCACGAAAGAGGCGACGCCTTCGTTGCCCTTTCCACCCGAGCTGCTCGGGGCCGGCCATGACACCGAAGGGCCATTGCCGACCTTGTCCTTCCATTCCGCGCTGACCTTGGCCAGATAGTTGGTAAAAATGAAAGTGGTGCCGGAGCCATCCGAGCGATGGACTACGGTGATCGCCTGGTCGGGCAGCTTCAAGCGCTCGTTCGCGCTCGCGATCTGCCGATCGTTCCACTTGCTGATTTTTCCGAGGTAGATGTCGGCGAGCAGCTTGGCGGTCAGCCTTATCTGGCCTGGGGCGACGCCATCGACATTCACCACGGGCACGACGCCACCCATCACCATCGGGAACTGAACGAGACCGTCTTTCTCGAGCTGTTCGAGCTTGAGCGGCGCGTCCGAAGCTCCGAAGTCGACTGTCTTGGAGACGATCTGCTTGATTCCGCCGCCCGAGCCGATCGACTGGTAATTCAGTCCGATTCCGGTCTTCTGCTTGTAGGCGTCCGCCCACTTGGCGTAAATGGGATACGGAAATGTGGCGCCCGCGCCCGTGATGTCGACGGCGAGCGCGGAGTGACTCGCTACACCCAAAGCGATCAGCAGCAGCGCGAAGCGTTCGAGAAATGCAGAGAAGTACATTTAGGCAACCCTCCGATTGGCATGCGAAGACTGGAGCACGGCTGTGCATACTACGCAGGCGGTATTGCAGTTGCATTACGGTTCACAAAAAAGAAACGTATCTTTACTTCAAAGACTTAAGTGAGGGTGTGGGAAGCGTAGGCTGACGTCCGCAGTGTGCTAGAGAGCCTCTCCTCGTCCCCGCGAAGACCTCTGGATCGCACCGGCCTTGAACTTTTAGTCCGCTTGTGCGCCGGTAGGATTTTTTGCCAAGACGAAGGATTGAGTTCGTCAAAACGGTTGCGTCCCGCGGCAGGCATTCGCGCAACCACGCGGCGACGCGCTTCGCTTGGTTCCTGCCCTTTACCGTGAGTCTGCGTTCTCCTCGTCTCGGCCGCCGCGCTCAGCGTCGGCGTGACGCCAGATTATCGAAACCATCTCGATTCCTTTGCGATGATCGCGATCGAATGCATCTCGAACTCGACGCTTGTTGCTTGTTTGGCGCTGTTTTGCCGCGAAATAATTCTTGCTGCTTTCCTAATTATGTGCAATGCTGCCGAAATATTTTTTCGGTGATCGCGAAAGATTGAACGAAAAATTTTCTTCCAAGCCGCTCGCTCCGAGTGTCGAGAGGCGAAGGGATTCGGCTCGACGGGGCTTATTCCGGCGACTGAATAGACCGTCGCAGCATGGACGGGCTTCGTGCTTTCCTTCCTTAACTTATGATGGAGGCTAGTGATGGCGAAGAAGAGAAAAGCCAAAAAAGCAGCGAAGAAAAAGAAGAAGTAGATAGGAGAAGTCGCTAGGAAACCCGCCAGACCGCCGGAAGGAAACGCGGTCGAGAAACGCAGGGCAGGGAAATTGGCCGGGAAAGCTGCGGCGAAACCGGCAGCGCCAAGATGGCACGGCGGTTCGACTGCCGTCCGTTACGGTCGCGCCCGGGGCAGGACCTGCCCCGAACCCCGCAGCAGCTTGGTCGTTCCCGTGAACTCAACGCCCTGAGCGGGTTGCGGATGTGCTGCGGTCGGTCCGGGGCTCCGTGCTCCGGACTGAACCGCAGACATTCGGGTGCAGGTCATTTCTTCAGTTTTTCCAGAAAATGCTTCCGGAATTTTGCGACTTTCGGCCTGACTACGAAGGCGCAGTAGGGCTGCGCAGGATTTCGCCGGAAGTATTCCTGATGGTAATCCTCCGCCACGTAGAACTTTGACGCCGGCACGACTTCGGTGACGATAGGATCTTCGTAGATCTTGGCCGCGCTCATGTTTGCAATGACTTGCTCCGCCGCTGCCTTCTGCCCGGCGGAATGGTAGAAGATTGCTGAACGGTACTGCGTCCCGACGTCATTGCCCTGGCGGTTGAGCGTGGTCGGATCGTGGATCACGAAGAACACTTCCAGGATTTCCTTGAATGACACCTGTTTCGGGTCGAAGCTGAGTTGCGCTACCTCGGCATGGCCCGTCTCGCCCGAGCAGACCTCCTCGTAACTGGGGTTCACCGTCTTGCCGCCCATATAACCGGACTCGACAGAATCCACGCCCCTGAGGTCGTCGAATACGGCCTCCAGGCACCAGAAACAGCCTCCGGCAAGAGTGGCGAGCTCCTTCTCTGCGTCGGTCATGTCGTTTTGCCTTTTTTTGCGGTTAGCGTGCTATTTTGTCGGATCGAGGCCGACCAGATTACAGTATGCCGGATTCGCGCTGCGGCCAAGTCCGGCGCGCAGCGTTTACGGACCCTCGGAGGAATCGAACATGAGTCTCCTACGCAGCCTGCTCGCCGCAGCACTCCTCGCCCACGCACTCGCCTGCCCCGCCCAGCAACCCGCTCCCGGGCAGGCGGTCGCCACATTTGGGGGCGGCTGTTTCTGGTGCATGGAACCGCCTTACGACGCCTTGCCGGGCGTCATCTCCACGACCTCGGGCTACATGGGGGGAACCAAGAAAAATCCTAGCTACGAGGAGGTCTCTTCGGGGACCACGGGACACGCGGAAGTCGTGCAGGTCGTCTACGATCCGAAGAAGGTGAGCTACGAAAAGCTCCTCGAGGTGTTCTGGAAAAACGTCGACCCTACCGTGCGAGACCGGCAGTTTTGCGACATAGGAAGCCAGTACCGCACTGCGATCTTCTATCACAGCGACGAGCAGAAACGTCTCGCCGAGGCCTCCAAAGGAATGCTCGCGAAGACGAAACCGTTCAGGGACGATATTGTCACACCTGTCGTGCCGGCGGGAGAGTTCTGGCCCGCCGAAGACTATCACCAGGATTTCTACGTCAAGAATCCCGTGAGGTACAAGTTCTACCGAACCGGTTGCGGACGCGATGCCAGGCTGAAGCAGTTGTGGGGGAGCGTTCCGCATTGACTCGGATAGCCGATACGCGTCGCTTGAGATCGTGAACGATCCTCGCCTCGAGGTCGCGCCCGAGTCCGCCAACCAGCCCCCGCCCCTGGTCGGCTACAACGCCTGGTCGGCTGACCGGATCCTCGTGGAGGCAGTGAAACGCGAAGGCGGTGGCTGGATCACCGAGCGCGCAACCCGCATGGGAGATCTCGTAGGCGGCGAGCGGATGCAAGCACTCGCGATGCAGGCGAACCGCTACGCGCCCGAGCTGAGAACCCACGACCGGTTCGGCAATCGTATCGACGCGGTCGAATACCATCCGGCGTACCACGAGCTGATGACACTCGCCTTCGGTGCCGGGCTGCACTCGCTCGCTTGGACGGACAAGAGGGACGGCGCGTGGGTCGCGCGCGCAGCGCTGAACTACCTGTGGAACCAGGGCGAAAATGGCGTCGCCTGCCCGGTGACCATGTCCTTCGCCGCGGTGCGGGTACTGCGCCACAGCGCGAAGCTCGCCGAGGAGTGGGAGCCGAAGCTCCTTGCCTGCGACTACGATCCGCGCCCGCTGCCCCTCGCACAGAAACGCGCCGTCACGATCGGCATGGCGATGACCGAGAGGCAGGGCGGTTCAGACCTTCGCGCCAACTCGTCGCGAGCAGCGCCCCTCGGCGGAGGCGAATACGAGCTCACCGGGCACAAGTGGTTCTGCTCGGCTCCGATGAGCGACGCCTTTTTCACGCTAGCGCGTGCCGAGGCCGGGTTGACGTGCTTTTTCGTGCCGCGCTCGCTTGCAGACGGCACCCGCAATCCTTTTTTCATCGAACGTCTGAAGGACAAGTGCGGCAACCGCTCCAACGCTTCGTGCGAAATCGAGTATCGCGGTACCCGTGCGCGTATCGTCGGGGAGGAAGGGCGCGGCATCGCCACGCTGATCGAGATGGCGCACCTCACGCGCTTCGACATCGTGGTCGCCTGCGCCGGAATGATGCGTGCAGCGCTCAACCAGGCGATCCACCACGCCGCGCACCGCAAGGCCTTCGGCCGGCGCCTTGCCGAACAGCCTTTGATGCAGAACGTGCTCGCCGATCTCTCCCTCGAGACCGAGGCCGCCGCGCTCCTGGCGTTTCGCCTTTCGAGGGCCTTCGACCGCGCGGAAGCTGATGCGCGCGAGCGGCTTTTGATGCGCTTGATCACACCGATCGCGAAGTACTGGCTGTGCAAACGCCTGCCCCCGCTCGTCGTGGAGGCAATGGAATGCCTGGGGGGGAACGGTTATGTGGAGGAGGCCCCGCTCGCGCGCCTGCACCGGGAGGCACCGCTGAACGGAATCTGGGAGGGCTCGGGGAACGTCATCTGTCTCGACGTACTGCGCTCGGTCGAGCGCGAACCGGACAGCGTGGCGGCGCTGCTCGCGGAGATCGGGCGCGGCGGCGTGCGCTCGCGTCGCGGGGCGACGGCGATCTCGCGAATGCTCAAGGAGTCCGGCAGCGCAGAGTTGCAGGCGCGGCGCATTGTCGAGGCCATTTCGGTCGCGCTCCAAGGGAGTCTCATGGAACAACACGCCTCGCCGGAAGCCGCCGATGCTTTCTGCGCCTCGCGGCTGGAGGGTGATTGGACCACGCCCTGCGAATCGATCGTAAGGCGCACGTGGCCCCTCGGCCCGGGCGCCGATTAGGGCGATCCAGCGCCCGGCGGCGGGCAACGTAGTCAAGCTGCGTCGAAATCGGCAGCTCGCCGTGCCTTTCCGGACGGAATCGACCCTCTCGCCAGTCCGCCGCTTACGCAGCCTCGCGCGACAGGCTTGCCGGCATCTTGGCAGGCAATGTCTGCGTCGAAGTCACCAGCGCCAGATGGAGCAGTTCCAGACTGCGCTTGGCCGCATACATGACCTGCCGTTGCATCCGCGGCGTAATGGCGTAGTGCTTGACGATTTCCAACGCGAACTTCGGATGCTCGTCGTCGTAGTGGGAGTGCTCCCGTATCCACTTGTACGTCCTTGGATTCATGTCCACGCCGGGTTTGTCCCGGTAGGCCTCGAAGCCTGTGCAGACCTTCCTTGCGATCGCGCCCGTGACACCTTCGATGGCAAAGCTCGTCGCGGCCACGGCTTCTGCAAGAGACCCCTTGGTGTTCACGCGCCACACCCAGTCGGTCAGCGACTGCACGTCGCGCAAGGGAGGAGTCCCGCCCTCAGCCAGGTCCAGCATCTGCTGCCGATCCAGGCCGAAACCCTCACCCATCCACAGCCAGTGCTCGGCGTGCGCTTTTTCGATGCGGATGTTCTCGATCAGAAAGGTGCGGGAGAAGTCGTCTTCCACCTTGATCAAGGCCTCCGCGAGAAACTTCGGAAAATCGTAGATGAACGGGTAGATCTGCAGGATCCATCCCTGCATCTCCTGGACACTGAGGCGCGTCGACGATATCGATTCCGCCCACGGACCGTTGACCAGGGCGTCCCAATGGGGAGCCACGAATTCGTACATGGTAGCGACCCATCGTGGGTGCGAGGATATCTTGTGTACTGAACTGGCGTTCATGGTTTGCTCTCTCAGGTTGTGGTATTAAGAACCGTTGCTGGAATTGCCCAATCCTTTTGCGGAACAGGGCCTGAATCTGTCGTGGTACGCGGCATTCCCCCTGACGCTTGTTCGAGGAAGGGACCGGGAGGGGAAAGCCAATGGCCTTGTGCGAAGTCCACTCCGATCTCGCGCAGCGCGGCGAGACCCATCTCTCCGTCCACGGCCTCGCCGATTGTTTTCTTGCCCATCACATGTCCGACGTCGTTGATGGCCCGCACCATCGCGAGATCGACCGCGTCATGCGCCACGTCCTTGACGAAGCTGCCGTCGATCTTGAGGAAGTCCACGGGTAAGTGCTTGAGGTATCCGAAAGAGGACATTCCCGCCCCAAAGTCGTCCAGCGAGAACAGACACCCAAGCGACTTCAGCTCTCCGAAGAACCGCGCCGCCTTGTCGAAATTGGCGATCGCCGCCGTTTCCGTGAGCTCGAAGCAAATAGTCCCGGGGCGCATGACATAACGCCTGAATTGCTCGCGAACGAATTCGAGGAAGCGCTCGTCCCCGATCGACGTTCCCGAAATATTGATGGCATAGGTTCCGCCGGCTGCGCCCTTGGAACCCAGGGAATTGATCTTGGCGAACGCGTCTTGAATGACCCACTGGTCTATCAAGGGCATCATGTTGTAGCGTTCAGCGGCCGGAATGAACGCCATCGGGGGAACGATCTTGTTATGCTCGTCGAGCATGCGCACGAGCAGCTCGTAATGGTTGTCCCGTGGGGATTGATTCCCGATCGAATGGATTTCCTGCGCATGAAGCACGAAGCGCCCTTCCTGGAGCGCTCGTTGCAGGCGGGACACCCATTCCATCTCGCCGCGGCGCAGAAACACCTCGCTGTCGTGCGGACGATAGAACTGAACGCGATTGCGTCCCTTCTCTTTCGCCATGTAGCAGGCGGCATCGGCCGCGCCGAGGACGTCGGTGAGCGTGAGCGTTCCATCCGCGATATGGACTACGCCGATGCTCGCACCGATGGTGAACGACCTGCCTTCGCTGACAAACCGAAAATCGGCGATGCATTTCTGCAGCTCGTCGGCTATGCGAATGGCCTCATGCATCGGGCAGCTTTCGAGCAGTACCCCGAATTCGTCGCCGCCCAGACGCGCAAGAGAATCTCCTTCGCGCACTTGCTGCTTCAACAACGCGCCCACCTGCCGCAGCAGCTGATCG
>VBCT01000328.1 GCA_005882235.1 Betaproteobacteria bacterium | reverse complement strand
ATCGACGCCGCTCTTTTGCAGGCAATCGATGATGCCCTGCACAAGGTGAGCGGGCGTGGTCAGGCTCTTGGCTTGCGCAAAGCGGCCGGTGGCCTCGTCAAAGGCCATCAAGTCCGTGAAAGTCCCGCCGATATCGATCGCCACCAGCAACAGATCCGCCCCTCCTAGCGAGCGCTCAAACGGTATCATGGAGCGATGAACGAAGTCGACGCCAAGCGCCGCTGCCCCTGGTGCCTGGGAAGCGCGCAGTACCTGCGCTATCACGACGAGGAATGGGGAGTCCCGGTTCACGACGATAGGCGCCTCTTCGAGTTCCTGATCCTGGAAGGCGCCCAGGCGGGCCTCGCCTGGTCGACGATCTTGAACAAGCGCGACAATTACCGCAGGACCTTCGCCCGGTTCGATCCCGCGAAGGTCGCGCGCTTCGGCGCACGCGATGTGAAGAGATTGATGGCCGACGCGGGAATCGTGCGCAATCGCCTGAAGATCGAATCGGCGATAGGAAACGCCCGCGCCTTTCTCGAAGTCCGGCGGGAATTCGGCTCGTTCGAGGCCTATCTTTGGGGTTTCGTCAACGGGAGTCCGCTGCAGAATCCCAGGCGCAGCATGAGAGAGGTGCCGGCCCGCACGCCGGTATCGGACGCGATCAGCAAGGACCTGAAACGTCGCGGGTTCCGTTTCGTCGGCTCGACCATCGTCTATGCCTACATGCAGGCGGTGGGAATGGTCAACGATCATCTGGCCGTTTGTTTTCGACGCCCGCAGCTGGCTCTCCCAAGACTCGTTTCTTCGGCTAAACTCCGGAGCGAAAGTGAATGACTTGGGGAGATCGATGCTCCGACTCGCCGTTTTGGCCTTGCTCGCCTGTCTCCCCGGCACAGGCGCCCATTCCCAGGAAGGCGATCCGGACGGCACCGTGACGCTGGTGGCCACGCCGCGCCTCGTCGATCCGGATTACAGGGGAGCCGTGCTGCTCGCGGTGCCCGTCGAGAACAACCGCCACGTCGGCGTCATCATCAACCGTCCCACCGGGCGCTCGCTCGCCAGCCTCTTCCCCGAGCATGCCCCATCCAAGCTGGTGCGCGATCCGGTGTACTTCGGCGGCCCGATGCTGCGCCAGGCGATTTTCGCGGTGGTCCACATCGACCACACGCCGGGCCCGGGTTCGATCCGGGTCATGAAAGAGCTGTTCCTCGCCACTCAAGGCACGGTCGTCGATCACATCATCGAGGAGACTCCCAACGAGGCGCGCTACTACGTCGGCTACGTCGCCTGGCGGCCGGGGGAGCTGCGCCAGGAGGTCGACCGGGGATTGTGGTACGTCCTCGAGGCCGACCCCGAGCTCGTGTTCCGCAAGGATCCGGCAAGACTCTGGGAAGAGCTGCTGCGGCGCGCGCGGGCGGTGACCGCCTGGGCCCCCGGATGAAGCACTCGCGGCTGGCCGCTCTCGTCGCGTTTCTCGTCCTCGCGACGGCCGCCTACGCGCAAGGCCCCTCCAAGTCCGTCTTCCTCATCGCAAGACCCGGGATGCCGGACCCGAATTTCCGGGAAACGGTGGTCCTGGTCACCCAGGAGGAAGGTGCGGAAGCAACCGGCGTCATCATCAACCGGCCCACCAACCGCTCGCTCGCCGACATGTTGCCGAGCGAGCGCTTCAAACCCTTCAAGGAGCCGATATTCTTCGGCGGGCCGGTGGCCCCGCAAGGCCTGTTCGCCGTATTCCAGGCTGACAGGTTTTCCGGTGCGGCCGTGACCATGCTTCCGGGACTGTACCTCGCCGTCGTGCCCGACTCGATCGACGCGCTGCTCAACAACCCTCCGCCGAAGATCCGCTTCTTCGCGGGTTACTCCGGATGGGCGCCGGGTCAGCTGCGCGGAGAACTCGACCGCGGCGACTGGCTGGTCGTCGATGCAGAAACCGACGCCGTTTTCCT
>VBCT01000327.1 GCA_005882235.1 Betaproteobacteria bacterium | reverse complement strand
CTCGTGCCGCTTGTCACCCTCACCCTCGCGCTCATGGCGGCGTTCCCGATTTTTTCGGGGCTGGGAGAACACATCCACGCATTCCTGCTCGCGAACATGCTGCCCGAGAAAGCGGGGAAAGTCGTCACCGGATACATTGAACAATTCTCGGGTCAGGCCGGGCAGTTGACCGCGCTAGGCACCGCGGTGCTCGCCGTCACTGCCTTCCTCATGATGTTCACGATAGAACGCGCGTTCAACTCGATTTGGCGGGTTTCACGCCCGCGTCCCGTGGCGCAACGCATCCTCATCTATTGGGCAACGCTCACTCTCGGGCCGGTGCTCATCGGCGCGAGCCTCTCGATCACCTCGTACCTCGTTGGAGTATCCCTCGGATTCGCCCGGCAGAGTCCTTTTGCAGGTGCGGCGATTCTCGGACTCGTCCCCTTCGTCCTGACGTGTGCAGCGTTCACGCTGCTCTACTATTTCGTGCCGAACCGCGCGGTCAAGCCGCGCCACGCTCTGGTCGGAGGCTTGGTCGCGGCCCTGGCGTTCGAGATCATGAAGCGAAGCTTCGCGCTCTACATCGCCAAAATCCCGACTTATACGCTGGTCTACGGGGCATTCGCCGTGATCCCGGTCTTTCTCCTCTGGATCTATTTTTCCTGGGTAGTGATCGTGATCGGTGCGTTGATTGCCGCGCTGGCGCCGGATTTCAGCGTACTGCGCGACACCGCGGGGCGCGCGTCAGGAACCGGCTTCGGCGACGTGTTGGCGATCCTTCTGGTTCTGGCGCGCGCCCAGCAAGGTCCGGGCCTTCTCGAATTGAGGAAAATCGCTCAGCACGCGTCGCTCACGGTGGATCAGACCGAGCTGCTTCTTGAACGCTTGGTTGCGCGGGGTTGGGTGGCGAGGTCATCCGGCGAACGCTACGCGATGATCTTCGACAAAGAACGACTCCTCGTGGCCGACGTCTACCGCGAATTCGCGCCCGTGGGCAAGGAGCGCAGCGAACCCCTGAAACAGCTCCTGGAGCAGTTTGCCGCGTGCGCAGACGAATCCCTGAATCTGCCTCTCGGGCGCCTGCTTGAAAGGGATGGGGCCTGATCCATTAGAATCCCCGGTCCGAGATTGCCATGACACCGCAGATGAAGACGATCCCGCGTGCCGAGCGCCTGATCGCGGCTTTGGACGTCGCGGGCGCCGATGAGGCCAAGGCCCTAGTGCAGCGCCTGGGAGACAGCGTGACCTTTTACAAGGTGGGGCTTGAATTGTTCATGGCGGACGGGTTCTTCGGCTTGATCGATTGGCTTGCACGACGGGGGAAGAAAGTGCTCGTCGATTTGAAGTTTTTCGATATCCCCGAGACCGTTCGCGCCGCGGTGCGCGGGCTTGGCAATCGGGGCGTGACCTTCGCGACCGTTCATGGCAACCAGGCGATGCTCGAGGCGGCTGCGCAGGCCAAAGGGGACGTAAAGATCCTCGCGGTCACGGTTCTTACCAGCCTCGATCAGGGCGATCTCGACGATCTCGGCTTTCGATGCGACGTCGAGGCCCTGGTCCTCTCTCGCGCGCGGCGGGCCCTCGAGGCCGGATGCGATGGGGTTATTTCCTCGGGGCTCGAGGCGCCGGCCCTGAGGCGTGAGCTGGGCGCGCGGCTGCTGGTCGTCGCCCCGGGAATCCGTCCGGTGCAGAATCGGCTCACGAGCGACCAAAAGCGCACGGTCGACGTGGCGCAGGCGTTTGCCAACGGCGCCGACTACATCGTCGTCGGCCGGCCGATCCGCGAGGCGCCCGATCCTCGTGCCGCGGCACAAGCGATTCAGGCGACGATTGCGACCGAGTTTCCCGCCTGATATCCGGTCGGGGCTACCCGGGCGGGGCCTCTGGCGAGGCGGGAGCGACGGCAAGCTTGCCCTGGTAGCGCCACACGCTGCGCCAGGCGCCGATCACCATGTTGGGGTACTCGGGTTTGCCGAGGGATCCGTTATAGCGACTTAGGGCGCGAAAGAGGTCCCCTTTTTCACGATCGAGGTAGTACTTCAGGATCACGCAGCCGTAGCGAAGGTTGTTGCGCAGACTGAACAGGTTATCGCCTGGGCGGCCAACCAAGCCCACCCAGAAGGGCATGACCTGCATGTAGCCTCGAGCACCCGAGCGCGACACGGCGTATTTGCGAAAATTGCTCTCGATCTGGATCACCGCCAGCACGAGCTGCGGGTCAAGCCGGGCGCGGTTCGCCTCGAAGTGCACCGTGCGCAGGAACTCCACGCGCGACTGGAAGTTGGGCATTCTCGCTTCCAGGCGATGCGACATTTCGGCGAGCCAGTCGACCGCTGACTCTGAGTCGGTAAAGGCATGGCGCGGGGCCGGCTTGTCCGCGATCGACGTCTGCAGGTCCGTCCGCACCTCGAGGGCGAGCGGTTCGTAGATCTGGGCCCCAGCGAGGGCAAGCCCCGGGAACGCGATCCCGATCAGCGCCAAACCGGCGCTTTTCAGCATGACCTCGTACGGAGCGGCGCAAGCGGATCGCCGAGCGGGACCTTCTTCGTCTCCTTGTCCAGCCGGCCTT
>VBCT01000094.1 GCA_005882235.1 Betaproteobacteria bacterium | reverse complement strand
CCGAAGCGGAGACTTCGGCTTCGATCCCGAACTCCTCGCGCGCTTTTGCGGCAAACGCCTCGCGCGAGTCTTCGCGCGGGCTGTAAATCCGCAGCCGTTCGATCGGCCGCACCGCCAGCATCGCGCCGAGCTGGGCGAGCGCCTGCTTGCCCGTCCCGACGAGCGCCATCACCTTGGCATCCTGCCTCGCCATCCAGTCGGCGGCCACTCCCGAGATTCCCCCGGTGCGCAGGTTCCCCAGCGCGAACGCCTCGATCACCGCAACGAGGGAGCCGTCCTCCGCGCTCCAGAGCAGCAGCAGCGGGCAGGTGCCGCCCTGGGTGTGAGTCCACGTTTTGGTACCCACCAGATTCCCGAGCTTCCCGCCGATCGCATGCAGGTTGTTCTTTCCGTATTGCAGCAAGGTCTTCGCCATGTTGTGCGCCTCACCGCGTGCTTCCTCGCGCAGCGCGGCCTCGAGAGCGACGATCGCATCCTTCAAGTCCATCAGCTGGACGACTTCGGCCTCGGTGATCCAGATCGCGTCGGCGCCCATTTTCATACCTTGAACGAGGTCAACACCTGCTTGGGAAACAATTCCTCGAGCTCGAGGCGCCTGTGGCACACGCCTTGTTCGAATGCAAAATCGACGAAGGCCTGGAGCGTGGTGCGGTTCTTCTCCAGCCCGTAGGGCCAGAAGTCCTCGCCGAAGAGGTTTTTCATCCGCTCGGTGTACGGCGCAAGCCAGGCGAGCGGCGCGTGCGAAGCCGTGATGTCGGAGAGCCTCTCGACAGAGCGACGCTTCGCTTCCTCGAAAGCCTTGTAAAAACTCATCGCGAGCCAGGGGTGGCGCTCGAGCACGTCGGTTTTTATCACGATCACATGCATGATGGGAAAGATTCCGGTCTCCCTGAAATAGGCCGCTTCGACCGCTTCGTAATCCGGGAACAGCCGCCGGATGCCGCTGCCGAAGCCGCGCGGGGGCCGCGCGGAAAGCACGGCGTCGATATCCCCTGCAAGCAGCATGTCATTCAGAGAGTGTTGGGGCTCCGGGCGAAGCCGCACCCCCTCGGGCAGCTTCGGCTTCACTTTCTCAACGCGTCCTGCTTGGTTCACTCCCGCCTGGACCCACTCGACCGAGCCGAGCGGCACCTTGGCCTGGTGGGTGAGATAACCGCGCGAGTAGATCACCGCCGTCTGTGCCCACTCCGGAATCCCGATGCGCTTGCCCTTCAGCTGCTCGGGGCGGTCGATCTTGCCGCCTTCGCGCACGTAGATCATCGATTGCCTGAACACCCGCGACGGGAACACGGGGATCGCGGTGATGCCCTTGTCCTCCTGCGAGCGCAAGGACACGTATTTGCCCATGGACATTTCCGACACTTCCCATTCCCGGAAGAAGGTGAAGCGAAAGAACGCTTCCTCCGGCGCCAGGGTGAGCACGTTGAGGCTCACGCCTTGAACGGGTACTTGTCCCGTAGCGAGGTCGCGCGTGTGCTCGTAGTCGCCGAGGGCAAGCGTCAGAGACAGTCTTTCCACGGCCTTGCTATTCCTTGAGCAGCACCGCGCCGTTTTCGATCCTCACGGCGTAGGTGCGGATGTCCTCGGTGCAGGGAGCGCCGACCGCCTTGCCGGTCGCGATATGAAATTTCCCCTGGTGCAGCGGGCATTCGATCTCCTCGCCCTCGATGAAGCCGTCGGCGAGGCTCGCCTGCCCGTGAGTGCAGGTGTCGTGCGTGGCGAAAATCCTTCCACCGAGCTTGTACAGACACACCGGCTCCGCGCCGAGATTGACGAGGAGCGTCCCGTCTTCTGGGACATCGGAGGCGCTCGCGACTTCGACCCAGTTCTCGCTCATGTCACAGGGGATAGATCAAGCTGTTCGGGACGAGGAGGCTGTCGAAGATGCAGAGCTTTTCCTTGAATTTCAAACTGCCCTCCTCGACGACGAGCTTGTCGCGATATTGGCCGGTGTTGAAGACCCGCGTGAGTTCGTCTTGCAGGGTCTCGAGCGCGACATAGTTCGCGCGCACCTCGAGCACCTCTTCCTTCCAGCCCAGGACGCGCACGCCGCTCACCATGCGGCGCACGTAGCGCGGCGCGTATACGGCGGTTTTGCGGATCGCGGTGACCCGGTCGGCGAGATACCCCTTGCTCTCGCAAAGCCAGGTTGCGAGCGGCAGCCCGCGCTCGAAGTTCTCGCGCGGAACGATCTTGTAGAGACATTGTTCGACGAAGAACTCCGGCCACTCCTCGAAGCGCTCTTCGTCCAAGCAGGCGGTGTAGGCCGCGTAGAGCTCTTCAAGCTCCAGGCGTAGGTCCCGGGAATTCAAGGTGATATAGCGTTCCGCGGCGCTCATGGTTCAGAAAAGGACGAACGTTCGCTTTTGTGATCTTCGCGAATGATTCACAGCCTCTTAAATCTCCATGACCTGACGGTAGTAGGCGTAAAACGCCCGGATCACGGATTCCGTGACCATATGCTGCTCGTCCTTCCAGTCGCGCCCCCCCATCTCCACAACGCCGGCCCTTTCAGGATAAGGAGCGACGCCGCTCTGAGAGAATTTCATCACCTCGCTGTCGTCGATCGAGACGAAACCTGCCGGCCCCATGAGGTTCGCCTGCCGCAGCCTTCGCCGGGTCATGTCCTCGTCGTCGTCGGCGTAGCCGAAATACGTCCAGGCGAGCTCGAACGCCGCTGGCCCGCGCGTGATGAGCTGACGCATCGCCAGGGTGTTCGACTGCTGCTGGATGATGAGGTTAGGCCAGAGGGTCGTCATCACCACGGTGTACTCGGAAAATTCGTGCACCGGCTCTAGAAGCGTCGAGTCCTGCAGTTTGAAGGTGTCGATCAGCGACTTCATGTCGGCGTTGTCCTCGGTCTTCTTCTGATCTCCTCGCCAGGAAATCAGCGCACCGTGACGGCCGGTTGCATCCATCTGCACCTTCGAGGGCTGATCGGCGCGAAACAGCCCGAAGCTCACCAGGAATACGTGCAGCAGGCTCGCGTGGTAAGGGTCCTTGATGTTCTCGAACATCAATTTCCAGTTGGCGGGTGTCAGTTGGCGCGAGTAGCCGAGCACGCGAAGCTCCCGGCCGTCGAACACACGGTCGAAAAGCACCAGCATCGAAGGGCCAAAATATTTCTCGAGCGGTTCCAGATCCGCCGCAAACGAGGCGAAGATCACCCCGTTGCGGCGGGCGACCCGAAGCCTGCGCAACCCGTGATTCTTCGGATCGAAATCCGCAGGCATGCCGCCCTGCTTCTTCACGCCGCGCCTGAACGGCACGCCGATCAGATTGCCCTTCAGGTCATAGGTCCACTGGTGGTAGGGACACATGAACTCGGCGGCGCTGCCCAGATGCTTCTGGCAGAACTGCACGCCCCGGTGAGCGCAGCGATTCTCGACGACGTTGATCGAGCCTTCCTGGTCGCGCACCACCACGACCGGCTTTTCGCCTATGAAAGTACGCTTGAAATCTCCCGGGCGCGGCAGCTCCGCCTCGAGCGCCACATAGTTCCAGCTCGGACCGCAGAAGATGCGCTCCTGCTCCCGGGAATAGATCTCCGGGTCGGAGTAGATCCAGTAAGGGATGCGGGAAACGCCTTCTTGGGGCCACACGTGGCGCGCGCCCATGGACTTCTCTCTTTCAGGGTCGTCGCTGCTCGTTAGGAAACGGACCGCTTGCGGCGGAACTTGGACAGAAGGTCGTCCAGGTGATCGTGACTCGAGTAGCTGATGACCAGTTTCCCTGCACCTTTTTTGCCCGGCTTGATCTCGATTTTGGTACCGATCTCATCGGACAATTCTTCCTCGAGACGCGTGATGTCGCGGTCGGACGCGTGCCTGCGCCTGGTCTTGGCCGTAGGATGAAGAATGGTGTTGACCAGCCGCTCGGTCTGGCGCACGGAGAGCGCCTGGTCGGCGACCCGTTTCGCGGCGCTCTCCTGCTGTCGTCCATCGAGAGCGAGGAGTGCGCGCGCGTGTCCCATCTCGAGCTTTCCGTCGAAAACCAGCGCCTGGACCGCCTTTTGCAAATTCAGCAACCTGAGCAAGTTGGTGGTTGCGGCCCGGGAGCGACCGATGGCCTCCGCCGCCTCCTGGTGCGTGAGCTTGAACTCGCCGATCAACCGCTGCACGCCGCCCGCTTCCTCGAGCGGATTGAGATTTTCCCTTTGGATGTTCTCGACCAGCGCCATGGCGAGCGCCGACGAATCCGGCACGTCGCGAACGAGCGCTGGGACTTCCGCTAAACCGGCGATTTTCGCCGCGCGCCAGCGCCGCTCGCCCGCAATGATCTCGTAGCGGTTGTTCCCGATCGGCCGCACGAGAATAGGCTGCATCAGGCCCTGCGCTCTGATCGAAGCTGCGAGCTCCTCGAGCGAGCTGTCGTCCATCTTCGTGCGCGGCTGGTAGCGACCGCGCTGCAGCTGATCGATACTCAGCGTAGCTTGCCGCTCGGAGACGGCCCTCCCCTCCCCATCCTTGTCGAGGAGGGCGTCCAAGCCCCTGCCCAGTCCCCTGAGTTTCACTTGAGTTTCCCGCTCATGCTGCCGCCGCGATGCCGTTACGCAGGAGAATCTCGCCTGCAAGGGCGACGTACGCTTGCGAGCCCTTGCATTCGCGGTCGAGCTTCACGGCGGGAGCGCCGAAGCTTGGCGCCTCGGCGAGCCGTACGTTGCGCGGGATCACGGTCTCGTACACCTTCTTGCCGAAGTGCTCCTGCAATTGCGCCGACACCTGCTGCGCGAGCGCATTACGCGGATCGTACATGGTTCGAAGCAGCCCTTCGATATCGAGCTTCGGATTCAGGTGCTGGCGGACCTTCTTGATCGTGTTGACGAGATCGGAGAGCCCCTCGAGCGCGTAATACTCGCATTGCATCGGGATCATCACCGCATTGGCTGCCACCAATCCGTTCAAGGTGAGTATGTTCAGGGCAGGAGGGCAGTCGAGCAGGATGAATTCGTACTGCCCGGCGATCGACCCGAGTGCAGTCTTCAGGCGGGATTCGCGGTGCTCGAGGTTGACCAGTTCGATTTCCGCGCCGGCGAGGTCGCGGTTGGCGGGAATCAGATCGTACCCGCCCGATTCCGACTTCTGCCGTGCCGAATCGGCCGTGGCCAATCCCAGCAGAACCTGGTAGATCGAGGTCTGGAGCGTACGCTTGTCGATGCCGCTACCCATGGTGGCGTTGCCCTGTGGGTCGAGATCCACCAGCAGCACCCGCATCCCGGACTGCGCGAGGCCCGCCGCGAGATTGACGCTGGTCGTGGTCTTTCCGACCCCGCCCTTCTGGTTGGTGACCGCGAAGATGCGGGTCATGCGCGCTCGATCAAGACAAGGTGCCGCTGCGCTTCGAGCCCTGGAACGGCGAAGGCGTGCACCTGCCGCACGCGGAAGTCGGGCGGCAAGCGCTCGATTTCCTCGAAGGGATGGACGCCCTTCATCGCCGCGAACACGCCCCCCGGTGCGAGCAAATGCTTTGTCAGCGCGATGAACTCGGCAATTTCGGCAAACGCACGGGAAATGATGCAATCGAATTTTTCACCGGCGTGCCATGCCTCGACCCGCTCGCATATCACAGTCGCGTTCTTCAGCTGAAGATCCGCTACCGCCTGCCGGAGAAAAGCCGCTTTTTTGTGATTGCTGTCGAGCAGTGCGAACTGGAGGTCGGGCCTCGCCACCGCAAAGGGAATCCCAGGAAATCCCGCGCCGCTACCGACGTCCAGCACCCGAGGTCCAGTCAGGTATGGGATCACGGCGAGGCAGTCAAGCAAGTGACCGCCGACCATTTTCCCTCTGTCTCGTATGGCGGTGAGGTTATAGACGCGAGATACTGAAGGAGCTTGCCCCTGTCATCGCGACCCAATGAAAGACCCAGTTCCTCCGCTCCTTTTTCGAGGCGCCGGCTCAACTCGGCTTGCGCTGGCCCCGCCGCCAGCGTCGTCATGCGGCCGATCTTTCCGGCGCGCCCATTCCGCGCTTCAGGTGGACGAGCAGCAGCGAGATCGCGGCGGGAGTGATGCCTGAGATGCGCGAGGCTTGTCCGATCGTCTCCGGTTTGTGTTGGTGCAGTTTCTGCTGCACTTCGATCGACAGGCCGCGCACGCGTCGGTAATCGAGATCGCGCGGCAGCGCCATCGTCTCGTAGCGTTCCTGGCGCGCGATTTCTTCATGCTGACGCTCGACATATCCCTGGTATTTGGCTTGAATCTCCACCTGTGAGGCGACTGCCTCATCGCCGACGAGTGCACCTCGCTCACAAAGCTCAGCCAGCGAGGCGTAACCCACCCCCGGACGCTTCAGCAGATCCATGAGAGAGTATTCGCGTTCGATCGGCTTACCGAGCACACGCACAGCAAGCTCGGCAGGCAGGGACTTGGGATTGACCCAAGTGGACTTGAGGCGCTCCTGCTCGCGGCCGATCGCGTCACGCTTGCGGTTGAACGCGTCCCAGCGGACGTCGTCCACGATGCCGAGCCTGCGACCGGCCTCGGTGAGGCGCAGGTCCGCGTTGTCCTCGCGCAACATGAGCCGGTATTCCGCGCGGCTGGTGAACATGCGGTACGGCTCAGAAACACCGCGGGTGATCAGGTCGTCGACCAGCACACCGATATAGCCCTCGTCGCGCCGCGGGCACCAGGCATGCTCGTCCCGGACGAAGAGCGCCGCATTGATGCCGGCGAGGATTCCCTGCGCTGCCGCTTCCTCGTAGCCGGTAGTGCCGTTGATTTGTCCCGCGAAGAACAGGCCCGAAATCGACTTCGTTTCGAGCGACGATCGTAAGTTGCGAGGGTCGTAATAGTCGTACTCGATGGCGTAACCCGGCCGCAGGATATGGGCCTGCTCCAGCCCCCGGATGCTGCGCACGAGCTCGATCTGCACATCGAAGGGCAGACTGGTCGAGATTCCGTTCGGATAGAACTCGTTGGTGGTGAGCCCCTCGGGCTCGAGAAAAATCTGGTGACTCTGTTTTGCGGCATAGCGATGGATCTTGTCCTCGATCGAAGGGCAATAGCGGGGGCCGATCCCCTCGATCACTCCGGTGTACATCGGCGAGCGATCCAAGCCCCCGCGGATGATTTCGTGCGTGCGCGGATTGGTGTGGGTAATCCAGCATGGCAGCTGCCGAGGATGCATCCCCGGCATTCCGACAAACGAAAAGACGGGCGCCGGCTCGTCGCCCGGCTGCGGGTTCAGGACCGAAAAATCGACGGTGCGGCCGTCGAGCCGCGGTGGCGTCCCGGTCTTGAGGCGACCCACCGGAAGCTTGAGCTCGCGCAGTCGCGCAGCGAGGCTGACTGAAGGCGGATCCCCGGCCCGACCGGCCCGATAGTTCGACAGCCCGATATGGATGAGTCCGGAAAGAAAAGTCCCGGTGGTCAGCACTACCACGCGGCTGGAAAAGCGAACGCCGAGCTCAGTCACGACCCCGGCAATCCGGTCACCCTCCAACAGGAGGTCGTCCACCGCCTGCTGGAACAAAGTCAGGTTCGGCTGGTTCTCCAGCCGCGATCGAATCGCCCGCTTGTACAGGAGACGATCGGCTTGCGCACGCGTCGCACGGACTGCGGGACCCTTGGAGGAATTCAGGATGCGAAACTGGATCCCCGCCTCGTCCGTGGCGATCGCCATGGCTCCGCCCAAGGCGTCCACTTCCTTGACGAGATGCCCCTTCCCAATGCCCCCGATGGACGGGTTGCAGGACATCTGTCCCAGCGTTTCAATGTTGTGGGTGAGCAGAAGAGTCCGACAGCCCGCCCGCGCGGCCGCAAGCGCGGCCTCGGTCCCGGCATGGCCGCCGCCGACCACGATCACATCGAACTCGGGAAATTGCATCGCTTTGGGCACGAAAATAGACCGAAACCAATCGAATTTTAAAGCTATTCCACGATGAGAGACAGTGTTTCACGTGGAACCTCAAGCGTCCAGAGGACTCGGTCAATCGCGGGACAAGGGAGCTCAGCTCATCAGTGGGCGAACGTTTCACGTGAAACGTCCGGCTTCTGCACAGACCTTCCACAGGAATCGCACAGCTTGTTAGCCTGCGGAGATACAGCTTGCTAACAGCTTCTACAATCCGATATTCACAACCACTACGCCTGCAGCTCAGCCTATAATATAACTATAAACAACAGCTTATTATCGCAATCCCACGACGAACCGCGCTGGGATACTCGGACCTTCAGAATCTCAGCCCAGGGAACGTCCGAGTGTCTCGCGTCGTGCAGCGAGCTCGCGCGGCAAGCGGCTCCCCAGCAGTCGCAGCAACTCATCTTGCAGTTTCAGTTCCCGCTTCCACTCCCCGCCGTCGACCGAGCTCAGGCGCTTGAACTTCTCGCTGCCGAAGCTTTCCAGGCCCTTCCAATCCAAATCCTGGAAATCGGGAACCTTGCCGATGGGTGTTTCGACCGCATTGCCTCGCCCCTGACAGCGTTCCACAATCCATTTGAGCACTCGCATGTTTTCGCCGTATCCCGGCCAGATGAATTTTCCATTTGCGTCGGTACGAAACCAATTGATGCAGAAGATGCGCGGGCGCTGAGGCACCGAGCGCCCCAGCTTGAGCCAATGGTCGAAGTAGTCGCCCATGTTGTAACCGACAAACGGGATCATTGCCATGGGATCTCGCCTCACCACCCCGACCTTTCCGGTCGCCGCAGCCGTGGTCTCCGAACCCATTGTGGCGGCCATATACACGCCTGAGTCCCAGTCGAGCGCTTCGGCGACGAGGGGAACGGTGTCGGAGCGCCGCCCTCCGAACACGAAGGCCGATATCGGAACACCCTGCGGATTTTCCCACTCGGAATCGATCGAAGGACACTGCGACGCAGGAACCGTGAATCGCGCGTTGGGATGCGCCGCCTTCCTGCCGCAACCGGGCGTCCACTCCCTCCCCTGCCAGTCGGTGAGCTTGGCGGGGGGCGTATCGGTCATCCCTTCCCACCACACGTCTCCATCCGCGGTCATGGCCACGTTCGTGAAAATCGTGTTGCTCTTGATCATCACCATGCAGTTGGGATTGGTCTTCTCCGACGTCCCAGGCGCTACGCCGAAAAAGCCCGATTCAGGATTGATCGCGTAGAAACGACCGTCCTTGCCCGGCTTGATCCACGCAATGTCTTCCCCGACGGTCGAGACTTTCCAACCCTTGAACGCCGGCGGCGGAATCAGCATAGCGAAGTTCGTCTTGCCGCACGCTGAAGGAAACGCCGCGCTCACGTAGAGTTTCTCACCCGAAGGCGGCGTCACACCGAGGATCAGCATGTGCTCGGCGAGCCATCCCTGCTCGCGCCCCATGATGGAGGCGATGCGAAGCGAAAAACACTTTTTCCCGAGCAGTGCGTTGCCACCATAACCCGACCCGAAGGACCATATTTCCTTGGTTTCCGGATAATGGACGATATATTTGTGCTCCTTGCTGCACGGCCAGCGCACATCCTTCTGGCCGAGAGCGAGCGGCGCACCGACTGAATGGAGGCAGGGTACGAAATGCCCGCTTTTACCCAGAATTTCCCACACCTTTTTCGACATGCGCGTCATGATGTGCATGCTGACCACCACGTAGGGCGAATCGGTCAGCTCGATGCCGATATGCGCGATGTGCGACCCGATCGGCCCCATTGAGAACGGAACCACATACAGCGTCCGGCCGCGCATGCAGCCGTCGAAGAGCTTGCTCAAGGTCGCGCGCATCTCCCCGGGATCGACCCAGTTGTTGGTCGGGCCCGCATCTTCCTTTTTCTGAGAGCAGATGAAGGTCCGGTCTTCGGTGCGCGCCACGTCGTTGGGATCAGAGAGCGCGAGGAAAGAATTCGGACGAAGCTTGGGGCTGAGCCGCTTCAGCATTCCCGACTTGACCATCTCGTCGCAAAGCCGGTCGTATTCTTCCCGCGAGCCATCGCACCATTGAACCCGGTCCGGTTTTGTCAGCGCGGCAAAGCGCGCAACCCATTCCTTGACGCCGTGGTGTTGAACGTAAGCCGGAGCGCCGATATCTATGGCGGCAGCGTAGGGTTGATTCATCCCTTGGGGCCTCGCGATAACGACTCGGCAGCATGTGAGCCGAGGCTGCTGGTCGTGAAGAAACGTTAGGCTGCGAACTCTATCACGATCCGCGTTGCGCCAAAAATGCCGCGATAGAACTGGCACTTACGAGATAATCCGCTCGTTTAGATCCGCCAGCTGCGACGCAGATGTTTCGCAAGCCGGAACATGGGCGCGGTCGTGGTCACGAGAATAACCACCCGCGCGACGTGGGCCGCCGTGACCAGCGGCACCCCGAGTTGGAGCACCTTGGCAGTGACACACATTTCCGCCATGCCTCCCGGCGCCGTGGCGAGCACCATCGTCGAGATTGGGACCGCGCCGAGGACGGCGAGACCCCAAGCACACAGCGCTGAACCCAGCATCGCGAGCACCACCGAGAGGCAAACCATGCCGATAAAGCGGGACGAGGTTCGCAAAGACTCGCGCTCGAATCCCGCGCCGAGCGAGCACCCGATCAGGAGTTGTGCAGCGTTGGACAGCCAGGTCGGAATCGCGGAGAGGCTCACCTCGCCCAAGGTGAGGGCGACGGTCACGCCGAGCGGCCCGAGCATCCAGGCGTTCGGCATGCCGACCTTGGCGAGGGCGCCGCCGACCAGCGCGGCCGCGCCGAGCAACGCGATCAGGCCGAGGACGTCGACGGCAAACTGCGCGGGACGATAGGCATCGGTACCGTGCAAGCCGAATCCGGTGAACGCAAACGGCACGATGAGCACGACGATGAACACGCGCAAGGCCTGCGCGAGGACCACGCGGTCGGAACGCGCGCCATGGCGCTCACCCAGGATCGTCATTTCCGCTGCGCCGCCGGGAACGCTGGCGAAAAGCGCAGTGGTCGCATCGAGTCCGGCGCTGCGCATGAGAAACCAGCCACTCCCATAGGCGAGCAAGATCGCGAGCATGGCCGCCGCGACCAACAGATACCAGTGCGCCGCGACTTCGCCAGCGACTGCCGGAGTGAAGTACAAGCCGAGCGCGCAGGCGATCACCAGCTGCCCTGCCGACCTACCTCCTCTCGGCGCGGCAACCTCGGCGCTCAGGAATTTTCCCAGCGCCATCGCGAGCAGCGGCCCAATCATCCACGGCAGCGGCGCGCGCAGTGCGCTGAACAAGGCGCCGCTCGCCGCGCAAATGACGAGCGCTTTCAGGACCGGATAAGGCTTCATGCGGAACGGATCGGTTTCATTTTCCGACGCAGAAGCGCGCGAAGATTTGACCCAGCAGGTCATCCGCCGAAAACTCCCCGGTAATCGAGCCGAGCTCGCGCTGTGCTAGACGAAGTTCTTCCGCGAACAGTTCGCTCTGTAGCATCGTCTGTCCGGCTCGCTCAAGAGCCTGTGCTACGCGCTCGAGGGAGACCAGGTGCCGCTCGCGCGCCATAAATACATCTTCTCCTCCCGATTGCCAGCCGGCGAGCTTGAGCAGGGCCTGACGGAGCGCGCCCAGGCCCTCACCGGTCCTGGCCGAAACATGAACGTGCCAACCTTTCGTGTTCTCCTCCGCCCGCGGCGAATCACCGGAAAGATCGATCTTGTTGAACACCGTAACCGGCCTCAGTTTCCCCGGCAGCCGGTCGACGATGAACCGGTCGGCTGCAGTAACACCGGTACCGGCGTCGACGACGAGAAGTAGCACATCGGCGTGTCCGATCGCTTCCCAGGTGCGCGCGATTCCGATCGCTTCGACCTCGTCTGCCGTGTCACGCAGACCGGCGGTATCGATGATATTCATGGGCACGCCGTCGATCTGAATGGTCTGACGCACCGCGTCGCGTGTGGTGCCAGGAATCTCAGTGACGATAGCGAGGTCTTCTCCGGCAAGCCGGTTGAGGAGGGACGATTTTCCTACGTTCGGCCGGCCGGCCAATACGACCTGAAGTCCGCTGCGAAGAACGCTGCCCTGACGGCCGCGAGCAAGCGAACGGGTCACCTCTTCCTGCAGGTGCCTCAGGCGCCGGCGGGCGTCCTCCCGGTCCAGCTGATCGATTTCCTCTTCGGGGAAGTCCAAGGTTGCTTCCACCAGCATGCGCAGCTCGACGAGTTGCTTTTCAAGGTTCCCGATCACCTCCGAGAATTCGCCGCGCAGCGATCGTAGCGCGCAACGCGCCGCTGCCTCGGTAGCCGCGTCGATAAGGTCGGCTACGGCTTCGGCCTGCGCGAGATCGAGCTTGTCATTCAGGAAAGCGCGACGCGTAAATTCTCCGGGCTCGGCGAGGCGTGCGCCAAGCTCCAGGCATCGCCTCAGGATCATGCCCAGCACCACAGGTCCCCCGTGACCCTGGAGCTCAAGCACATCTTCGCCGGTATAGGACGCCGGTGCAGGAAAGAAAAGCGCGATGCCGTCGTCGATCGGATCGCCGGCAGCCCCGCGGAAAATCGCGCGCACCGCCAGCCGCGGCGCCGGTACGCCACCGAGCAATCGTAATGCGAGCTTCTCTAGCTTCTTCCCGGAGACGCGTACAACGCCGATGCCGGCCCTTCCCGGCGCGGTCCCGACAGCCGCGATCACATCGGTATCGGACGGTCCTGCCATGCTTGCTTCCGGGGTTTTATCGTCCTGCCCGCTATGCGGGCGGCACCTCAGCGTTTGGCGCTGGCGGCGGTCTTTTCTCCCTCGATCATGCGCGTAATTTGCCACTGCTGCAGGATCGACAGGATATTGTTGACGAACCAGTAGAGAACCAGGCCCGACGCAAAAAAGTAGAACATCACCCCGAATGCGAACGGCATGATCATCATGACCTTGGCTTGAACCGGATCAGGCGGCGTGGGATTCATTTTGGTCTGAACGATCATGGACGCCATCATCAGCGTCGGAAGCACGTACCAAGGATCGGGCGCAGAAAGATCCTTGATCCAGAGATAAAACGGCGCGTGCCGCAGTTCAACGCTTTCGAAGAGCACCCAGTAGAGCGCGATGAAGACCGGAATCTGCACGAGGATCGGCAAGCAACCGCCGAGCGGGTTGATTTTCTCGGTCTTGTAAAGGTCCATCATCGCCTGGTTCAGCTTCGCCTTGTCGCTCGCATATTGCTCGCGGAGCTTCATCAGCCGCGGTGTTACCAGCTTCATCTTCGCCATCGAGCGGTAGCTCGCGGCCGACAGCGGAAAAAAGATCAGCTTGATGACTACGGTCAGCAGCATGATGGCAAGACCCCAGTTCCCCATCCAACCGTGGAAAAGTTTGAGAACCCAGAAGAGCGGCGCCGCGATCACCGTGAGCCATCCGTAGTCGACGACGAGTTCCAGGCCCGGTGCGACGGAATGCAAGTGGTCCTGATCCTGAGGTCCCGCATACAACGGCACCACGACGCGGGCGTCGGCACCCTGCGCAATCGGTCCAATGGGCACAATCACGCCGACCGAATAAAGATCTTCGGCGAGCTTTCGCGCGTAGAACTCGCGCGGCGACTTATCTGGAGGAAGGAGCGCTGCCACGAAATAGTGCTGAATGATTGCGATCCAGCCGTTGTCGGAGCTCTTCGGATAAGGAGCTTTGCCTTTGGCAATGTCTTCAAAAGTGAGCTTGTGAAACTTGTCTCGTTCGGTGTAGAACGCGGCGCCCGTGTAGGTCTGCGCCATGTAGGGATCGCCCGGGGGGGACTTGCCGTCGCGGGTGACCTGGAAATAGGCGTGGGTTGCGAACGGCGTGACTGTGCCGTTCGCGATTTCCGCGGCGATATCGATACGATAACTCCCGGGATAGAACGTCAAAATCTTGGTTACCCTAATACCTTCCGGGGTGCTCGCCTCGAGCCGCACGTCTAGTCTGTCCCGACCCTCTCCCAGAGTGAATTCCCTGGCGGACGCGCGGAACAGCGTCCGGTGGTTCGGGAGCCCCTCGCCGATCAAGCCGCTTTCCGCGGCGTAATGATGCTCGGGTCCAAAGAGGACGAAATTCTTCGTCTCGTGGAGTGTGCCTTTATGTTTGAGCAATTCCAGATAGACGATGTCTCCGCCTTGTGTATCGATTTCCGCAAGCATGGTATCCGTGTGAACCCGCACGCGCTCCCTGGGTTTGCCCGCCGGTGCCGATGTCGCGGGCAGCGCATCCACGTTCCTCCCCGTGGCTGTCCCCGCCGGCGTGCTCGGCATCGGCACCGACCCCTGCGCTGACGGGCTGCTAGGCGCGGGAGGCCGAAGCTCCTTCTGCCACGCTTCCCAAAGGAGCAGCAGCGAGAAAGAGAACACGAAGAAGAGGATCAGGCGCTGAGTGTCCATGAGGGGAGCGGACAATTACGGGACCGGGTCATGGCCGCCTGGGTTCCAGGGATGACACCGCGCAAGGCGCGCGAGAGCAAGCCACGTGCCGCGCGCTGCGCCGTGGCGCTCGAGAGCCTCCAGGGCGTATGCGGAGCAGGAGGGATGGAAACGGCAGTGCATGCCCAGCAGCGGGCTCAGACCGTAGCGATAACTCCGAATCAAGAGCGACAATAGTCTATTCACGACGATCCTACTAGGCAT
>VBCT01000093.1 GCA_005882235.1 Betaproteobacteria bacterium | reverse complement strand
TTGGCCTCGGAAAGGCCATATAAGCTGCGCGTACCTCGCTCCGAACGCACCGGCGTGATTGTCGAGCCGATGCTAACAAATCAGTGGTTTGTAAAAATGGACAACCTCGCGAAGGCAGGGTTAAAAGTAGTCACCAGGAGCGAGGTCAAGTTTTTCCCGGAACATTGGACCACCACGTACAACCAATGGCTTGAGAACATCCAGGATTGGTGCATATCGCGCCAATTGTGGTGGGGTCATCGAATTCCAGCTTGGTATACCGACGGCACGCTTATAGATGGTGAGCGTTTCGTAGTTGCTCGAACCGAAAGGGAAGCCGGTGAGATCGCGAAGCGAGCGGGTTACACCGGTGATTTGAAGCAGGACGATGACGTGCTCGACACGTGGTTCTCGTCGGCACTCGTCCCCTTTACCTCGCTCGGCTGGCCCGAAGACACGCCGGACCTCAAGCGGTTCCTTCCCTCCTCGGTGCTGGTCACCGGCTTCGACATCATCTTCTTCTGGGTCGCTCGGATGATCATGATGACGCAGCACTTCACCGGCAAGGTGCCGTTCCACCACGTCTACATCAACGCCTTGGTGCGTGACGCCGAAGGCGAGAAGATGTCGAAATCGAAAGGTAACACGCTCGATCCGCTCGATCTAATCGACGGCATCGGTCCGGGCGCGCTGATCGAGAAATCCACGATAGGCCTGCTGCGCGGCGAGCACAAAGCCAAGATCGAGAAATACATCAGGACCCACTATCCAAACGGCATTCCTTCCTTCGGTGCCGATGCGGTGCGTTTCACTCTCGCTTCACTCGCCACCTTTGCGCGCACGCTCAACTTCGACCTCTCCCGCTGCGAGGGCTATCGCAACTTCTGCAACAAGCTGTGGAATGCGACGCGTTTCGTTCTAATGAACTGCGAAGGTAAGGACTGTGGGCAGGACGAATCGAAATCAGTAACGCTGTCCTTCGTCGATCGCTGGATCATCAGCCAACTGCAACGAACGGAAGCCGAAGTGACGAAAGGCTTCGACGAGTACCGCTTCGACTTCGCGGCGCGAGCGATCTATGAATTCGTCTGGAACGAGTACTGCGACTGGTACCTCGAGCTCGCCAAGGTACAGCTCGCGAGCGGCTCGGATGAAGAGCAGCGCGGCACGCGCAGGGCGCTGGTGCGTGTGCTCGAAGCGGTATTGCGGCTTGCGCACCCCATCATCCCCTTCATCACGGAGGAGTTGTGGCAAAGGATCGCCCCACTCGCGGGAAAAACCGGCGACACGATTATGCTTGCGCCCTACCCGAAGTCGCAGCCAGAAAAAATTGATGAGACGGCCGAGCGAGAAATCGCAAGTCTCAAAGCTATTGGGAACGCCACACGCAATCTCCGCAGCGAAAATGGGATTCCGCCGGGGCAACGCGTTCCTCTCGAGATCGAAGGAGGCGCGAAATCGGTTGAGCGCTACGCACCTTACATGGCGGCTCTTGCACGCCTAGAGTCAGTAAAGGTAGTCACGAGGCCACACTGGGTGAGTGCTTTAGTAGCGTTCTTCCGCCTGGGTTTGACTTCAATGCCAGCGTCGCTTGCAAACAATACTCCGACGGAAGTGGCCGGAGATTTCCGACTGAAACTAAGAATCGCAGTGGATGTTACCGCCGAACGCGCACGGCTGCAGAAAGAGATTTCGCGAATCGAAGGGGAGATCGCCAAGGCCAACGCTAAGCTCTCCAATCCGAATTTCGTCGAGCGCGCCCCGGCAGCCGTCGTGGCCCAGGAAAGGGAGCGGCTAGCGACGTTCCTTACAACGTTGAAACAGCTTAGATCTCAGCTCGACAAGCTCAACCCCTGAGTTTCTCCCAAGGCTGCCGCCTCCGTGCATCCCGCGCTGCGCGCTTTCCGTTCGAAGAGCTTCCGGATCTTCTACGCGGGCCAGGGCCTGTCGCTGCTCGGGAACTGGATCCAGACGGTGGCGATGAGCTGGCTGGTGTACCGCGTCACCGGGTCGGCGCTCCTGCTCGGTGTGACCGCGGGAGCTCAGCAGCTGCCCGTATTGTTTCTATCCCCTATCGCCGGCGTTTGGGCCGACAGGGTCAATCGCCGGCGCCTGCTGATGCTGATCCAATCGCTCGCGTTCGTCCAGGCACTGGCGCTCGCTCTGCTCACTTTCGCCGAGGTGATTCGCGTTCCCCACTTGATAGCGCTCGCTCTTTTCCTCGGGATCATAACCGCGTTCGAGACACCGACCCGTCAGGCCTTCCTACTGGAGCTGATAGAGCACAGGGAGGACCTGCCCAATGCGATCGCCCTGCAATCGATGCTGTTTCAGTCCACGCGCTTCGTCGGACCTTCGGTGGCGGGGCTGGTCCTTGCCGCGCTCGGTGAAGCGTGGTGCTTTCTCGCCAACGCCCTCTTCTATCTGGCCATCATCGGGACCTACGCCGTGGTGCGCGTGAAGCCGCGCAAGCCCCTCGGTACGGGGGTCGAGTGGTGGCGCGAGCTGGCGTCGGGATTCGCTTATGCCTTCGGTTTTACGGGCACTCGGCGTCTTTTGCTGCTTCTCATGGCGATGGGATTTTTCACCGCGCCCTGGTCGTCCCTGATGCCCATCTTCGCCGCCGAGACATTCAGCGGTGACTCGAGGACCTTCGGCTTTCTCATCGGCGCGGTCGGACTGGGCGCCATCGCAGGCACCTTTGCGCTTGCTGCGCGCGGTTCGGTGCGCGGGCTCGGCCGGGTCGTCGCCTCGACTACCGTGGTGGCCGGCGCCGCGTTGACCGGATTCTCACTGTCCGGAACGCTCTGGTTGTCGCTCGCGTTGCTCGCGGTCTTCGGTGCCGGGCTCGTCGTCACGGCGGCCTCCATCAATACGATCCTCCAGACCCTCGCGGACGAGGACAAGCGCGCGAGGGTGATCAGCATGTACGTCATGTGCTTCCTCGGTTTTGCGCCCATCGGCAACTTCACCGCAGGGGCGCTCGCCGAAGTGATCGGGGCTCACTGGACTCTCTTCGGATGCGGCCTGATCGTGGTCCTCGCGGGAAGCACGTTCGCGTTGGGCCTGAAGACTTGGGCGCGAGCCGTGAGGCCCGTCTACCTGAAGCAGGGGATCATCCGCGAACCACGGGTATAGCTGAGATCAGGACGGCCGATCGAACCAACGACCGGTCACCTCTTCTTCATTAGGAAGGTGAATATTTTGTCCGCTTCATCATGCGAGAGTAGCTGGTTGCCCGTCTGTTTTGCAAAGGCCTGAAAATCCTTTACTGAACCGGGATCGGTAGCAAGGACCCGCAGTACCTCCCCGCTCTTGAGCTCCGCCAAGGCCTTCTTGGCGCGCAGGATGGGAAGCGGGCAATTGAGGCCGCGTACATCCAGATCCTTGTCGAAAGTCGCCATCGTCTCTTGCGTACACTCGAAGCGCGGAAACTATATACCAAACCGCACCTCTGATGAAGCCACGCGGCCGCATCTGCTGGGCATCAGGGTTGCCTAAACGGTTTGCGATACTTAAACTGGGACGCCGATAGGGGGCACCTTCACCGAGGAGCGGCTTTGGCCAAAGAATCGCCACCACCTGATTCGAATTGGCTGGTATACGTCGCCAGTCTTCCGATGGATGATCCGGCCGCCCGGATGCGGGTGCTGCGCACGCTCGAATCCATGGGCTGCTCGGTGCTGCGTGAGGGCGTCTATTTGCTGCCGGACAGCCAGGCAAATCGGCAAGGTCTGCGGCGCCTGTCCGAGCACATGAGCCGCATCAACGGCTCGGCGCATATACTGCCGGCGACGAATTTGGACGCCCAGCAAGGACGGGCGTTCCGGGCGCTTTTTGACCGGGCGGGAAAATACGAGGAATTGATCAAAGCAGTTGAGGGGCTGCGCGCCGGCTTCGGGATTTCCGAGCCCAGTGCGATCGCTCGAGTTCTCAACAAGCAGCGACGTGAATTCGAAGCGATCAGCGCGCTCGATTTCTTCGGGTCGCCGGCAAAGGAGCGGGCTGCGCAAGCGCTGCGCGATACGGAAGGCGAGGTACGAAAAAGGATGTTTCCCGACGCTCCCAACTCCGGCCGCCTGACCCAAACAGGGCGCTATTACTTCAAGCGCCTTTGGGCGTCCCGCAAACCCCTCCTGGCCGATCGGCTCGCCTCCGCTTGGCTCATCCGGCGTTTCATCGACCCGGAGGCGAGCTTGATGTGGATGGAAAAGACTCAACAATGCCCTTCGACCGCGGTCGGGTTCGGTTTCGAGGGCGCGACCTTTTCCAACAGCAGGGACAAGGTAACATTCCAGGAGCTCCTCGCGAAATTTAGCCTCGACAATAACGAGACGCTTGCGAGAATCGGAGCGCTCGTCCATTACCTCGATGCAGGCGGTGCGCCGGTCGCCGAGGCGGCCGGAGTGGAAACGCTGCTCGAGGGGGCGCGCCGTCGCTGCAACAGCGATGGGGAGCTGTTCACGGAGAGCGAGAAAACGTTCGATCTCCTCTACGAAGCGTACTTCGACGCACCGGGTAAGGACCCCGTTCCCCGCACCTGATCCTTAAGCACGCGGGACGCGTTTTTCAATTTCCCTTAGCTGTCTTTTTCTCTTCGGCCTGCAGCAAGCGCAGATCTCGTAAGCGGGCTTCGACGGCGGAAAGTTGGTAGAAATCACCGTCTCCGCTTTTCTGCGCGAACTGGAGCTGCTCGATTGCGGCCGGCAGCGTTCCCTGCAGAACGTAGGTTTCGGCAAGCGCCTGATGGTGCAACAGGCGCTTGCCCGATGCAGCATAGGATTTGGCTTGCAGGCTGTACATCCGGGCATCTCGCGGGTAGCTTTTCACCAGTTCGACAAGCCATGCAAGCGCCGCCTGATGCTGTCCCATCCCTTGCAGTACATCCACATAGGCGTAGTGAAGCGGCCGATAATTGGGAGCGCGAGCGAGCGCCTCGCGCAGCACGTCGCGAGCTCCCGCCGGATCACCGGCGCCGAGGCGCACCCGTGCCATCAGCAGCTCCACCATGGGGTGAGTCCCGAGCCGCTTGCGTACTGTTTCGACTTCGGATGCGGCGCGGGAAAAATCGCGTGCCCTTGCCAGAGCGCTGGCGAGGCCGTAGCGCGCGCCGGCCTCCTCGGCATAACGGTGCTCGCGCACCAGCTCATCGAAATGCGCGACGGCTTCGCGCGGCAACCCCTGTTCGGCGCGGACCTTCGCTCGCGCGAGATGAAACTCGATGCTATCGGGCGCTTGCCTATACACCGCCGTCTGTGCGCGATTCTGCATATCGGCGATGCGCTCGCTGGTAAGAGGGTGCGTGCGCAAATAGGCCGGCGCGTTGTTCTCATACAGTCGGGTCGCTTTCTGCATGCGTTCGAAGAACGAGCCCATGCCGCCGACGTCGAAACCCGCCTGCTGGAGAAATTGAAAGCCGATTCTGTCGGCCTCGCGCTCGAAATCACGAGTGTAATTGAGCTGCGATTGAATGCTGCTCGCTCCTGCACCGGCAATGACCGCCTGCGCCAAGTCGGGGCGGGAGCGGGCGGCCAGAATGCCCAGAACCACCGCCGCAAGAGTGGGAATCGACATCTGCTCCTGTTTTCCCAGAAGACGGGCGATGTGGTGCTGGGTCACGTGAGCCACCTCGTGCGCTAGCACGCCGGCGAGCTCGGACTCAGTCTGCGCTGCGAGGAGCAGGCCGGTGTGCACCCCCACGAATCCCCCGGGCATCGCAAAAGCGTTGATGGTGTTGTCACGCACCATGAAGAACTCGAAGTCCTGACGCGCCTCGGGGCTCGCGGCCACAATGCGCCCGCCGACCTCGTTCACGTACTCGGTAAGCTCCGGATCGTCGAGAAAAGTCGGTTCGCGCAAGCGAATTTCCCGCATCGCCTGCTCGCCGATCTTGCGTTCGAGGTAAGGCGACAGCAGCGCACCGGATGTGTCCCCCAGCTCCGGCAGGGTCTGCGCACGTGCTTGCGGAACCAACAACGCGAGACCCAGGCATACGGCGGGGATTCTCATGGATAATATGATACCGCTCTCCGGGTTGGGTTCCCGGACGCGTCGCTCTATAACGATCTGCGTGTCGCTCGAAGGCGGGGAGATGAATCGATCAGGAAAATTGAGCCATTTCGACGGGTCCGGACAGGCCCACATGGTGAACGTCGGAGACAAGCCCGAAACGCGTCGCGTCGCGCGGGCGAGCGGCACGCTCCGCATGGCGTCCTCGACCCTGAAGCTTATCCTGGCGGGGGGCGCCAAGAAAGGCGACGTCCTCGGCGTGGCCCGGGTCGCCGCGATTCAGGCGGCCAAGCGAACCGGGGAGCTGATCCCTTTGTGCCATTCCCTCGGGCTGACGCGAGTCGCAGCAGAGTTCACCGCCGAGAAGCGCCGGTCTGCGATTCGCCTCGTGGTGACCGTCGAGACGATCGGCCGCACCGGAGTGGAGATGGAGGCGCTGGCAGCGGTGAGCGTAGGACTGCTCACGATCTATGATATGTGCAAGGCGGTGGACCGCGCCATGGTCATCGAGGACATAAAGCTGCTTGAAAAATCCGGCGGCCGCTCCGGGCACTTTCGCAGGGCGCAAACGTAATCGCCGTCGCCGACAATTCGCGCCATCTGATCACTGCTCGCGTTGGGCGCGGCGCCGAGCCGTCCCTCTCCGGACCGGAAGGCCGGCGGCAGAGGAATCCAGGCGTCTGATCTCGAAGTCTGCTCCTTTGAAGCCCAAATTGGACGCGCGCGCGTACTCCGCCTTCGCCTCCTGGGTCCTGCCGAGTCGCTCCAGTACCAGTGCGAGACGGTGGTGCGCGATCCCGCTGTCGGGCTGCAGCTCGACTGCTCGAATCAGATGGCGAAGCGCCAAGGCGTATTGCCCCTGGAGGAGATGAATCACTCCGCGGGAGTAGTGACAGTGAATGGTGTCGGGGTACTGGGCCATGCATTTTTCGGCGATCTCGACGGCTTTGCGCGACTGCCCTCCGTACGCGTATTCCCTGGCCATCATGTACAAGGTCCGCGAACCCCAGGGAACGGGCTTCTCCGGAAGTTTGGCAACTGCATCCTCCCAAAGAAGAAAGGAGCTGGAGAAGGTGACCAGACGGTCATGGGCCTGGCACAAAAGCAAGGGAATGGCCAGTACGGACGCTGCCATCGTTGCCCGGAGAGGTAACGCGCTCAACATCGCCACCACCGCGATCAGTGCTCCGGGCGCCCACAAGTAGCTCCGGTAAAGCACGAAGGGTTCCTGGAATCGGGCGGTGCTCAACTCGGCGATGAAAAGAATCCAGGCGTAGAGCATTCCGAACCCGGCGACCCCCGCCCGGCCGCGACGCCGCAAGAGCAGGAATCCGAGCGCGCCGAAAGCGACGAAAGCCGAGACCTTGAGAACAATCCAGCCCCCCGACCAGGTCTGGAGAAAATCAACCCTGATGTCGATCGACATCGCCCCCGTATCGGGCCAGAGCCACAATGCAAGGTACTTGAAGAACAAGCCTGCCTGAGTGACTGCGCTCATCCACCAGGAGAAATCCGCCACTGCGTGCCCGAAGACGCCCTCGAGCTGATTGGCGACGGCACCGAAATCCGGCTCGTACGTCCTGCCGATCAGCCAACGGCTGAGCAGTGTCACAAAAATCGCCGCGGGCGCACAGGCCGACAAGTAGATCGCGGTATGGCGAACTGAGAAGCGCCGTTCCGCGCCGACCAGCAACACGGTGAACGCCGCCGCCGCCGGCAGCAGGATGCTGTGCTCCTTCGAAAGGACCGCCACGCTGTACATCAGCGCCGCCGATACGGCATCGGCGTGCCGGCCCCGCACAAGCCCCCGCACGAAGAACACGATCGACAGCAGCGAAAACAGTGTGGCGATGACGATGGTCCGCTGGACCAGGTATCCCGCTCCATACACAGCCACCGGATGAATCGCGAAGAGGGCTGCGCCGATGAACGCCCACGTCGTGGCGTCCGCACCCGACGCGGATTCCGGGCGGTTCGCCGGCAGCCGCAGCAGATCGTGGATGAGTTTGTAAATCGCCAACGCGCAGGCGATATGGAAGGCGAGGCTTACTATCCGGTGGGCGACCATGCCCCCGATCTCCACCTCCGTGACGGCGAGCGAGAAGTACGGAGGAAGCCTCAGCCCGAGGCCGAACGGGTGCGTGGCATAGTAGGAAAAGTTCTGTCCCGAGAAAAACACCCAGTCGTCGAAGACCCGCGGGCTTCCCAGAAAAGGCCAGTAAAGACCGCAGGCGAGCCCCGCGATGAGGCCTGCGGCGATCCAGTGCCGGGACCGCCCGACGATGCTTGCGAACATGGGAAAAAAAAAGGTACCCCGAAGGGTACCTTTTTCACTACGAAGTTGCGCTTAGCCGCGGCAGGAGCCAGGCAGGAACTTCTGGTTCAGGTTCGTGCCGTCACCGGCGTTGCCACAACGCCAGCCGAAGACCGTGTTTCCGCCCACATCGGTAGAGCTCATCGCCTGCACCCCCGCACCACCGGGATTTTTCAGCGGGACCAGGGTGACCACCGTGTCGTTGATGGGCGGGGTAATGGTGGTAGCAAAGCCCTGTATCGTCACCAAGACCCTGCCGTTGGCGTCGGTTTGAATCAATTTCACGTACTTCGAGGCTCCGCCGGTCGTGGCGCTTGTGACTTCGCAGCCCCAGAAGTTGGGCAGAGGCGCGCTGGTGGCACTCTGGAAGACCTCGGTAATCGAGGTGCGGCATGCGCTCGCAGC
>VBCT01000320.1 GCA_005882235.1 Betaproteobacteria bacterium | reverse complement strand
TCGCGGCGCTGGTCTACGCCCTGTTCGGACTGAACTACGAGCCGGAGATGGCGGGGCTGGTGGCGACCGCGATCGTGCTCGCTCTCGGGGTTGTCTTTCCCTTCCGGGGCAAGCGCATCGGCTTTCGCGACCTCTACGCGATGCTGCGCGACGCGGGGACCTCGGTGCTCGACCTCTTCATGCTCGGCGCGGCTGCCGGGGTCATGATCGGCGCGCTCAACTACTCGGGAGTGGGATTCACGCTGACGCTCGTGCTGATTCTTCTCGCGGGCGGAAGTCTCGTCGCCCTCCTCGTGCTCTCGGCGATCGCCAACATCATCCTGGGACTGGGGCTTCCGACCGTGGGCGTCTACATCGTGCTCGCGACGCTGGTGGCTCCGGCGCTCGTCAAGATGGGGATAGCCCCGATGGCGGCGCACATGTTCATCATGTACTACGGGTGCCTGTCGATGATCTCGCCGCCGGTGGCGATCGCCGCCTTCGTCGCGGCGAATCTCGCGGGCGCGGATCCCAACCGCACCGGCTGGGTGGCGATGGCGTTCGGCTGGACGCTGTTCGTGATTCCCTTCCTCTTCGTGTTCTCCGGGACGCTGCTGCTGAAAGGCGATCCGCTGTCGATCGCCGTCGATTTGTCGCTCGCGGTCGCGGGGGTCTGGTTCATTTCGGCGGCGATGATGGGCTACGCCGCGCGTCCCCTCGGATTCGCCGCGCGCGCCTGCCACGGGGTCACGGGCCTGTGCCTTTTCATGCCGGCGAACGCCTTCGGCGCCGAGCGCTGGATCAACGCGGCGGGAGTCGGGCTGGCCGTCGCGCTGTTCGTCCGGGAGAAGGCCGTCAGCCGGCGCGCCGTCGCCGCCGGGGGATGAAGAGCCGGGATTCGAATCGTGCATAAAGCCGCGGGGGTCAAGATCATCCGTCTGGTCAAGCGGCGGGCGGACCTGACGCTCGCCCAATTCAAGGATTACTGGCTCACTCGGCATGCGCTGCACGAGCGCCACGCAATGGCGACGACTCCGCTGCAAAAGGTCGTGGCGAGCATCGCCACGGGCGAGGTCGCCCTGGGCGGGACGGTGCCGCCGTTCGACGGCATGGTGGCGCTTCATTTCAGGAGCCTCGAGGACGCCCGCGCGACGTTGTCAGGGCCGGGGACCGCGGCGATGCGCGAGGACGCGAAGAACTTCGTCGATCCAAGGTCTTCGCCGCAGATCTTCGCCGATGAGTATCTCGTGTCCGAAAAGGAGGACGCCTCAGGGACGATCCGGCGATCGGGGCAGCTGAAAACCATCCGGACCATCAGCAGGCGCCGCGACTTGACTCATGCGCAGTTCAAGGATTACTGGCTGAACCAGCACTCGAGGCTCGAACGCAAGGTGATCGAGACCACGAGAATGCAGCGCATCATCGCGAGCTTCGCGCTGCCCGAGAACCCAGTGGTTCCGGACTTCGACGGCCTTGCGGAGCTCTACTTCGCGAAGGTCGAGGACATCCGCGCGATGTTCGGGGGACCCGTTCCCGCGATGATGCGCAAGGACGAGGAGAACTTCGTGCAGATGAACGCCCCTGCGGTGCGGCTGGTGGCGGAGGAATACGTGATCGGCGAGAAGGGGGAGGCGGCATGATTCAGGAGAAAGATATCCAAGTCCCGGTGCGGGACGGCGTGAAGATCGGCGTGCGCATCTACCGCCCGGAAGGAAGCGGGCCGTTCCCCGCGCTCTTCGCGGCTTCGCCCTACCGCTACGACAACAACGAGCTGCCGCCGCGGCCGATGTTCCTGTGGCGCGAGACCGGTCCGATCGAGTGGTACGTCGAGCAGGGCTACGCCTACGTGCACGCCGACGTGCGCGGCACCGGCATCTCGGGCGGCGAGTTCGGGTTCCTCTCGCGCGCGGAGCAGCAGGACCTCTACGACGTCATCGAATGGATCGCCAAGCAGAAGTGGTCGAACGGAAAAGTCGGGGGAATCGGGCAGTCGTACTACTGCATGTCGCAGTGGTTCATGGGCGTACAGAACCCGCCGCACCTGGCGTGCCTCG
>VBCT01000319.1 GCA_005882235.1 Betaproteobacteria bacterium | reverse complement strand
TTCGGCCGCCACCCCTCCTTAAGAAAGGAGGGGAGATCCTGCAGTTGTCTTTTCCCCTCCTCGCATGAGGAGGGGCGCGCGCGTGAGCGGGCGGGGTGGTCGGGTTTCCCCTTTGTCCTTGCGCTCATGCTCTGCGCGTCGTCTGACGCCGCGCGGGCTCAGTCCAAATGTCTTGTGCTCGATCCGGAGCTGCAAGCTTCCTACTCAGGCGGCTGCAAGGGCGGCAGGGCGGAAGGGCCGGGCACGGCCAGGGGAAGCGCCGTCTATGCCGGTGAGTTCCGCGAGGGCAAAAAGCACGGCCGCGGCGTGAAGACCTGGCCGTGGGGCGATCGCTACGAGGGCGAATTCGCGGACGATTCCAAGCACGGCATCGGGATCTACGTCTGGGGCGCGCGCTCGGCCTTCGCCGGGGACCGCTACGAAGGCGCCTTTGCGAACGACAAGCGCAGCGGCTACGGCGTCTATCTCTGGGCGAGCGGCGACAGCTACGCCGGGCCGTGGAAGGACGATGCAGTGACGGGTCGGGCGACGCCGATGATGATCGCGAGATTCCGCGCGACGAGCGAGTCCCTCGCCGCCATGGCGAAGCCCGGCGTAAACCTGTGCCACGAATCGACGGTCGGGGTCGGTGCCGGGGAATGGATCGAGGGCGAAACGCTCGCCGTCGATCAGGGCACGCGCAGGGTCGAGGTCAGGATCGCCCGGCTCGGCCCGAAACCGCTCTTCGTCGCCGGGGCGCAAGTTGCGTTGGGCGATGTCGTCTGGGACGATCCGCTCAATTGGATTCCGTGCAAGTGACGCCTTCCTATCGCTACCGGCGGACCTGGCTTCTCCTGGGCTGGGGGATGGTCGCTGCGGTCGTCGTCTTGTCGCTCATCCCGCTGGAACTGGACCTCGGGGGCAACCGCGACAAGCTTGCGCATTTCGCCGCCTACGGCGGCCTCTCGTTCTGGTTCGGAATGCTGATCGAAGGCCGCGGGCGCGAGCTTCGCATCGCAGTCGCGTTCGCCCTGCTGGGAGTGGCGCTGGAATTCCTGCAGGGATTGACGGACTACCGCACGTTCGAGATCGCCGACATGATCGCGAACGCGACCGGCGCCGCGCTCGGCTGGGGGCTCGCTCAGACGCCGCTGAGGAACGTCCTCGGCTGGATGGAGCGGCTGATCGCAGCCGTGTCGCGGAGCCGCGGATCCGGGGCCTAGGCGAACCTACTCCTTCACCCGCGCGATCCTCACGACTTCCTCGATGCGCCTCAGGGCCCGCATCACCTTCGCGAGGTGCAGGCGGTTGGCGACCTGCAGGGTGAAGTGCATGGTGGTGTAGAGGCTGCGCTCCTCGTCCATGCTGACGTTGTCGATGTTGGAAGCGGCCTCGGCGATCTCGGTGGCCACCTTGGCAAGCACGCCGCGCTGGTTGACGACGGTCACGCGGATCCCGACGTCGAACATCTTGTCGGTTTCCGGCGCCCATTCCACATCGAGCCATTTTTCCGGATCGCCGCGCGACTTGGCCGCCGTCGGGCAGTCGTTGGTATGCACGACGAGCCCCTGGCCTTTCTTGATGAACCCGACGATCGGATCCCCGGGGATGGGGTTGCAGCACTTGCCAAACTGCACGGCCAGCCCTTCGGAGCCGTGGATGACGATCGAGCCGGCCGGCCCCTTTCCTTCGCCCTGAGGCTCGGTCAGAGCCAGCAGCTTTCTTGCGACGATCGCCGCGAGCCGCTTGCCCAGGCCGATGTCGGCCGCGACTTCCTGGCGCGATTTCGCCCCGAGGTCGCGGACCAGCCTCTCCCAGCGCTCCGATGTCGCCTCCGGGGATTTCGCACCGAGCGCGCGCACGGCCTGGGTGAGCATGCGCTCGCCGAGCGCCGCGGCTTCCTCGTATTGCATGGTCTTCAGGAAGTGCCGGATTTGCGAGCGCGCCTTGGCGGTCTTCACGTAGGAAAGCCACGCCGGGTTGGGATGCTCGTGCGCTGCGGTGATGATCTCGACCCGGTCGCCGTTCTTGAGCTCGGTTCCGAGCGGCACGAGCTCGTAGTTGATTCTCGCCGCGGCGCAGCGGTTGCCGATGTCGGTGTGCACCGCGTAGGCGAAATCCACCGCGGTCGCGCCGCGCGGCATCGCCATGATCTTGCCCTGGGGAGTGAATACGTAGACCTCGTCCGGAAAGAGGTCCACCTTGATGTGCTCCAGGAATTCGGCGGGATCGCCCGAGGCGTGCTGGATGTCGAGCAGCGACTGCAGCCATTTGTGAGTGCGCTGCTGCACCTCGTTGATCTCCGCGTCGGAGCTCTTGTACAGCCAGTGCGAAGCGACACCGGCGTCGGCGATGCGGTTCATGGCCTGCGTGCGAATCTGGACCTCGACCGGCATGCCGTAAGGACCGATCAAGGTGGTGTGCAGCGACTGATAGCCGTTCACCTTCGGGATCGCGATGTAGTCCTTGAATTTTCCGGGCACGGGCTTGTACAGGCTGTGCAGAGCGCCGAGCGCGAGATAGCAGGCGGGAACGTCCTCGACGACGACGCGAAAACCGTAGATATCGAGCACCTGCGAAAACGACAGGTGCTTCTCGTGCATCTTGTTGTAGATCGAATAG
>VBCT01000092.1 GCA_005882235.1 Betaproteobacteria bacterium | reverse complement strand
GGTTCCCATCTGGAGCTTCAGCCTGGCAAACGACATGGGCGAGCACTCGCAGCCGACGATCTACAACGGCGTCATGTACGTGGTCAACGGCAACTGGACCTTCGCCATCGACGTCGCGACCGGCAGGCAGATCTGGCGCACGCCCGTCCAGTACGAGCGCGGGGCGCTGCGCGTCGCGACCAGCGGCGCGCTCATGCGAGGCCCGGCGACGATCTACGAGGGCAAGCTCTTTCGCCAGACGGTCGACGCGCACGTGCTCGCTCTCGACATGAAGACCGGCAAGGAGATCTGGAAGCAGAAGTACGCCGAGTGGAAGGAAGGCTACAAGGGCGTCATCGCGCCCCTCATCGCCGGCGGGGTATTGATCTCGGGGATGGCGGGCGGGGACAGCACCACGCGCGGCTTCGTCGACGGCTACGATCCGGATACGGGGAAGCAATTGTGGCGCAGGTACACGATTCCCGCGCCCGGCGAGCCGGGTTCCGAGACCTGGCCGAACCAGACCAAGCCGGACGCGTGGAAGTACGGCGGCGGGGCGACCTGGCAATACGCTTCGTACGATCCGCAGCTTGACCTTGTGTATATCGGCACCGGGAATGCCGAGCCGTACAACCCGACCTTTCGCGACGGCGCCGATTGCCTGTATACCGCCAGCACTCTCGCGCTCCGGCCCAAGACCGGCGAAATGGTCTGGTACTACCAGTCCGTTCCGAACGACAGCTTCGACTTCGACGCGACGGCCGAGAGCCTGCTCGCCGAACTCCGCGTCGACGGCCAGATGCGCAAGGTGCTGATCAACGCCCACAAGAACGGCTTCCTCTACGTGCTCGACCGCACCAACGGCAAGCCGATCGCCGCGAACCCCTACGTGAAGGTCAACTGGGCCACGCACATCGATCTCAAGACCGGCCGCCCGGTCCTCACCGACCTCCTCGAGCGCGCGATGAAAGGCGAAACCGTCAACGTATTCCCGTCGCGCGGCACCAACGCCACGCTGATCGCGTTCAATCCGAAGACGGGGCTCGTCTACCTCAACTCGTGGAATTTTCCGCGGCTCATGAAGTACGTGGATTTCAAGTTCGTTCTCGGCTCGGGTTCCACCGGCATCGAGTCCACGATGACCACGCCCAAGGGTGAGCCGGCCGGCTATCCGGGAAAGTGGCGTGGCAGGTTCCGATGATGGAGTTCGCGAGTTCTGCCGGCATGCTTGCGACCGACGGCGGGCTGTTGTTCACGGGCCTCTTGACCGGCGAGGTCATTGCGCTCGATCAGGACGACGGCAAGACGCTGTGGCAGTTCAAGACCGGATCATCGGTCAACGCGCCGCCCATCACCTATACCCACAAGGGCCGGCAATTCGTGAGCGTTCTGTCCGGACGCGGCGGCAGCATCGCGAACCGCGTCGTGACGGACAGCGTACCCACCGGCGGTTCGGTGTGGACGTTTGCGCTGATGCCCGAATGAAGGCGAGACCCGGCGGCGCATTCGCCCTCGGCCTCGCGTTCGCGTGCGCGAGCGCCGCGGCGCAGGACGCAGGCGGGAAGCCGTTCGCCCCGGAGCAGATCGGCAAAGGCTCGGCGCTCTATGAAACTCACTGCCAGACCTGTCACGGGCCGCGCCTCGCCAACCCGGAGTGGGCGAAGGATCTGCGCAAATTTCCGCGGGAGGACCACGCGCGCTTCGTCGATACCGTGACCTACGGGATCAGGAACATGCCGCCCTGGGGGGATCTGCTGAAGCCCGACGACATCGACGCGCTGTGGGCGTATGTCGTTGCCGGAGAGAGAAAAAAATAGCGCGCTATCAATCCACGAGGTGCGCGACGCCCCAGCTTCCGCTGTCCTGCTTTACCGAAAACATGATCTTCATTCTGCCCGTTTCCGGAACGCGGCACGCAAAATACATGCTTTGTCCGTCGTCGGTGATGGAGACCGCGGACGGCGAGGTACAGCCGGGAATCGTCACGGCATCGGGAGTTCCCGGGCAAGTCGAGCCGGTGGAAAAGCAGTGCATGATTCCCGCGGGGCCGTTCCAATAGAGATCGGAGCTGCCGGGGGAGAACCAGAACCAACCCTCGTCCCCCGCGGTATTGACCGGCGCGCCCACGTTCGCCGGAGCGGACCAGCTTCCGCTCGACTTGGACGAAAACCAGATGTCTCTGCCGCCGTGGCCCAAGGGGCGGTCGGAGGTGAACCAAAGCGTTTTTCCATCGGCGGAGAGTTTCGGGCTGTCCTGGAGCGCTCCCGCTGAATGGTCGTTGATCCCGGGCCCGGGATCGACCGCGGGTCCCCACGTGCCGTCCGGATTCCTGTTGGCCATGACGATGTTGCTCGCCGTTCCGTTGCCTTGAAGCCAGACGAAAGTCCTCCCTCCGTTGATTTCCATTCCGTCCGAGTCTCCGTAGGCGCCGTTGAGTCCCAGGTTGACGGCTTCCGACCAGGTTCCGTCGGGATTTCTCGTAGCGACATAGATGTCGGATTCGTCGAACGGGTTTGCGCTGTGGTGCAGCCCCGCCCTGTCGGGCCCTGAAGGCACGGGAGGCTGCGCTCCCCCGCTGATGAACCACTGCCCGAAGTCGTATCTCGAATACGTGAAGTAGAGCCTCTGCCCGTCTCCGGATATGAACGGGGAATCGGACAAGCCGGTCGCGGTATTGATCGGTATCCCGGATGAAGACGCGTCTGTACCGCCCTTGCAGTTGCTCAGGAGCAGGGGCAACGCAAACGAAACCAGGCAAATTCCCAGCGCCCGGATTTTCGAACAAGAGCTCAATGCTTCGTACGGCATGACATTCCCTGGGCTCGTGTGATCCAAACTACCTGAACACGACTTCAGGACGTAGAATCGACCCTGCTCCATCCGGCTCACCCATGGTTCACGAGAATTCCCGAGCCCTCCAGGTTCGTCAGTGCTCGCTTGCTGAAAATGCCCGCGCGGTACGCTCGCGGCCAAGCGCGATCAACTCCTCCGCGCGCCAGAACTCGAGGAGGCCGCAGGCATTGCGCGGTATCTCGACCATCACGTCGGGCGAGTAGGCGGCGAGCCTCAAGCGTGTGACCGTGCTCTGCATCGCTTCCATGGATGCGAGCGCAATATCGAGGATCCCGCGCGCGGGCACGGCCGGGGTCTTTGCCTTCGAGTAACGCAGGCTCTCTATGAAAGCGTGGATGCGCCGCCGGTAGGTGCTGCCTTCGGGGATCGGCGCCCTCGTGAGCGAAGGCGGCCTCGACTCGACGGGGCCGTTCAGGTTGACGGCGACGGTGAGCTCGGTCGTGTCGTTGAGAGTGGGCGCGATCGGAACCGGATTCACCAGGCCGCCGTCGAGCAGCATCCGGCCGCCGTACCTGAAGGGCGTGAAGACCAGAGGGGTAGCGATCGAGGCGCGGATCGCGTCGAACAGCTTGCCCTCGCGCAACCACACCTCCTCGCCGGACTCGAGGTCGGTCGCCACCGCCGTGAACGATATCGGCAGATTTTCGATGTCGAAATCGCCGATCAGCTTGCGCAGCACGCCCATGAGGCGCTCGCCCTTGAAAAGACCGCTGCGGCCGAACGCCGGATCGAGCAGGCGCAGCACCTGCATGCGCTCGAGCTCCGACACCCACCCGGCATAGACTTCCAGTTTGCCCGCAGCGTAGATTCCCCCGACGAGCGCGCCCATGGAGGAGCCCGCGATCGAGCGAATGTCATAGCCGTTTTCGGTCAGCCACTGGATCACGCCGATGTGCGCGAGGCCCCGGGCGCCGCCGATGCCGAGAACGAGCGATACCGTCGTCGGCTGTGCCACTATCTGCCTTTAGATCTACCGATATGCCTTTTATGGTAGACGCAGTTCGAATTGGACGAAACTAGATCTCCTGCGTTCTCAGTTGCCGCCCGTGGTCACGTACGCCCACAGCGCTTCGATTTCATCCGGCTTGAGCAGGTCGCCCCACGGCGGCATGGAGTTCTTGCCCTTCGATACCGAAGTCAGGAACCGCTCGCGCTGATCGCGCGGGAACTTTCGCAGATCGGGGGCGCCTTCCGGATCCGCCATGCGCGGACCGTGGCACGCGGCACAGTGCCGTGCATACGCCTCCGAGCCGGTCTTGACCTGCTCGGACTTGAGCGCATCCTGTGCCGATGCGGGGACCGCAAAGGCGAGCAGCGAGCCGACGAGGATTGTTTTCTTCAACCGTGCCCCTTCAATCGGGCAACAAGGCAAACGTCCACACGGACCCGCCGGGCTGGATCTTCCCCGCGGTCTCTCTCTTTGCCGAAGTCCCGCCGCCGAGGCCGGACAGAACGGTGACGTACTGGCGGCCATTGTGGGTGTAGGTGATCGGCTGGGCGTTGATTCCGGAGCTGGTCTGGAATTGCCACACGATCTTGCCCGTATCCTCGTCGATCGCGATGAATTCGCCGGTCAGCTTTCCCGAGAACACTAGTCCGCCTGCGGTGGTGAGCATTCCGGACCACATCGGGAATTCGATCAGCGGCATTCTCCACTTGGGTTTCGCCGTCAACGGATTCAGTGCCGCGTAATAGCCCCACGCCGCGCCCGGTGTCCGGGGAGCCGTCGTGTTTTCCACGCCCTGATAGCGCTCACCCGGCTTGTATGCCGGCCTCTCCTTGTTGATCTGGTAAATGGCGGTCTCTTCCTTCATCGGAAGGTACAAGAGCCCCGTGTTGGGATTGAACGCCATGGGGAACCAGTTCTTGCCGCCGGTCCACCTCGGCTTGAGCTCCACTTTCTCGCCCGAGCGCAGGCGCTTCGCCACTTCGGTCTCCACCGGGCGCCCGGTCGCGAGGTCGATGCGCGCCGCCCAGTTGACCGTCACGTAGGGGTTGCCGGCGAGCAGCTCGCCGTTGCTGCGGTCGAGCACGTAGAGAAAGCCGTTGCGGTCGGCGTGCATCAACACCTTGCGCTTGACGCCGTTGACCACGATGTCGGCGAGCACGTTCTCGTTGTTGCCGTCGTAGTCGTAGGTCTCGGCAGGCGTCCACTGGTAATGCCAGACGATTTCGCCGGTCTTGGGCCTCAGCGCGAGGACCGAGGCCACCCACAGATTGTCGCCCGGCCGCCAGTTGGCATCCCACGGCCCGCCGTTGCTCGTGCCCCAGTAAGTCAGGTCGAGGTCGGGATCATAGGAACCGGTTATCCAGGTCGAGCCGCCTCCGCGCAGGTAGGCATCCCCCGCGGGCCAGGTCTCGTGGCCCTTTTCACCGGGACCCGCGGTGGTGTGGCGGCGCCAGAGCAGGCTGCCCGTCTCGGGGTGATATCCCGCCACGAAACCCCTAACGCCGTATTCACCGCCCGTCATGCCCGTGATCAGCACACCGTTCACCACCGTGGGCGCCGAAGTGATCGAATAGCCTTCCTTCCATTCGGCGACCTTGGTCTTCCAGACTTGCTTGCCGGTTTTCGCATCGAGCGCCTTCAGGTGCGCGTCGATCGAGGCGACGAACACCTTGCCGTCGTAGAGCGCAACCCCTCTGTTGGAGAGCCCGCAGCAGACCACGCGCGCGGCGGCAGGGTCCCATTCGATCGGCGTCGCCCAGATCTGCCTGCCGGTGGCGATGTCGATCGCCACCGTCTGCCTGACATTGGAAACGTACATCACGCCGTTGTAGACGAGCGGCTGCCCCTGCTCGCCGACTTCGTTCGCGAGCGACAGCGCCCACACCGGGACGAGGCGCTTGACCGTGCTCTTGTTGATCTGCTTGAGCGGGCTGTAGCGCTGCTGGTGATACCCCATGCCGTAGGTGAGCACGTTGTCGGTGCTGCCGCCGTTGCCGTCGCGCAGCAGCTCCTGCTGCGTTTGAGCATGTGCGAGCGCGCCGAACGCGGCAAACAAGATCGCTCCTGACGAAAGTTTTCCCATGGTTCCTCCTCGATTGAATCCGACGTCGAAGACTGGTCTTTAGTTCCGCGCCCGCGGCGGCCAGTCGCTCACGAATCCGTCGCGGTTGGGCATCTTCACCTGCGGCAGCGTCTGCGCGTTCATGACCGCGTCCTCTCCGACGATGCCGTTCAAGAAGAGCACATAGGCGCTCACCGCGTAGACCTCGTCGTCGGTGAGCGAAAGCGGATTGGTGATCGGCATCGCGCGCCGCACGTAGTCGAACAGCGTAGTGGCGTACGGCCAGTAGCTGCCGACGGTGCGCAGCGGCGTCTTGCCCGCGAGCGAGCCGATTCCGCCCGCGAGAGGATCGGCCGGCTTGCCGGCGCCCTTCGCGCCGTGGCAGGACTGGCACTTCTCCTCGTAGACCTTGAGCCCCTGGCGCGCGCTGCCGCCACCCCCGGGAAGCCCGGCACCGCTCGGCGGAATGCTGATGTCCCAGCGCGCGATTTCTTCCGCGCTCACGGCGGCGCCGAACGCCGGCGGTTTGCCCGTCGCCGACGGCAGGCCTGCGCAGGCCGCGAGCGCGGCAGCGCCGATCGCGATTACGACGGCGCGCTCAGACGTAGACATTTTTCACGCTCCCGTCGGCGCCGACCGACCAGCTCACTATGGAGTTGTTGTGATAGGGATTGACTGAGTATTGCGCCAGCCACGCCTTGCGCGCAGGCTGCACTTGCCCCTTTTCGTCGGTGGCGCGGCTCTGCAGCACCGCTTCCCTGCCCGTCCATTCCCAAGGCAGGCGGAAGCGAACCAGGGCCTTCGGGCGTTCCTCTCCGGTGAGCGCCGCCTCCGCCCAGGTCGCCCCGCCGTCGGCGGAGACTTCGACGCGGCGGATGCGTCCGGCGCCGCTCCAAGCGATGCCCGAGATCTCGTAGAACCCGGTGCGCGGCAGTTTCATGGTGGAAGAAGGCTTGGTGATCACCGACTTCACGCCCATCTCGAAGGTGAACTGCAGCGCGCGGCCGTCGGGCAGCAGATCGGTGTACTTCGACGTCTCGTCCTTGGTGTGCGTGGGCTCCTCGGTCGCCTTGATGCGCCGCAGCCACTTCACGCTCATATTGCCCTCCCAGCCGGGGAGCAAGAGGCGCACCGGGTAGCCTTGCTCGGGGCGCAGGCGCTCGCCGTTCTGGTAGAGCGCGACGAGCGCGTCGTCGAGCGCCTTCTCGATCGGGATGCTGCGGCTCATGTGCGCCGAATCGGCGCCTTCGGCGAGCAGCCATTTCGCCTGCGGCGAGAGGCCGGCCTCCCCGAGCAGCACGCGCAAGGGCACGCCCGTCCACTCGCTGCACGCGATGTTGCCGTGCATTGCGCCCGCGGGCACCTGCGCGGGCTGCGGCGCGAGGGCGCGGCTGCTGTTGCCCGAGCACTCGACGAAATGCGTGCGCGTCGTCATCGGGTAGCGCCACAGCGCTTCCATGGAGAACACGAGGGGTCGCGCCACGAGGCCGTGCAGCAGCAACTGGTGCTGCTTGGGATCGATGTCGGGCGTGCCGCTGTGGCTGCGGTTGTTGTGCAAGCCGCTCGGGGTGATGATGCCTTCCAGCGATTCGATCGGCGCGAGCGCCGAGCCGGAGCCGGGCGCGAGATCTCCGTAGGGCTTGCCGAGGTAGCGCACGACGGGCTGCTCGAAACGCGAGGGCTGGCCGTATCCGGTGAAACCCGCGCCGTAGACGCGCTCCCAGGGCTGGCCCGCCAGGCCTTGCGCGTTCGCGCCCTGCGCGAGTCCGGCGGACGCGGCGCCCGTGACCAGCGCGGCGCCCTCCTTCAGAAAGCCGCGGCGGCCTTTCGCGATATCCGGATTGTCGCGGTTCGCTGCATCACCGCCTGTCTTCGGATGCATGAGAGACCCTCACGGATTGGAATGCGAGTGCTGTTCTGCTTTAGGATGCTAGGCAGGATACCCCTGACGCGTCAAGCGAGCGCCCCGAAAAAAAAGGAGCCTGGAACCTCTCCAGGCTCAAATCCCGATGCCGACGGCACCGCTGGCGCCGGCCCAGGCCCAGCATGTTCCCGAGATTCCTCCGGCTCAGTAGTACATCTCCGGCATCGGCTCGATTTCCTTGGCCTGATTGACGTACTGGTTGGGGAAATAGCCGGTGGCGGGAGTCGCTGCGGCCGGCGCCGCGCTCACGGTCGAACTGCCTGAGGTCGCTGCCGCCGGCGCGAGCAGGATCACTGCGCCGGTGGCGCAGGCCGCGATCGCGACGACGGCGACGAGCGCGAAGCGGTTGAAAAGTCCGGATTCGGTATTTTTGCGGTCGTCCATCGTGGTCTCCGTAGTTTGCGGGCTAGCGGGAATCGCCCGCCCGATGGAGACCACTCTAAGCTTCAGATCGCCCGCGCTCGCCGTCGCCCGACACAGGAGTTCTGTGTCAAATGCACATTTCCGCCCGTTACTCGGCCGATTCCCCGGTGTTGCCGCTCGCGTCGGCAAAAATCCTGACCTGGTTGCGTCCCGCTCTTTTGGCCTGGTACAGCGCATGGTCGGCGGCGCGCAGGAGGGCCTCCGCGTCCGTCGCATGCGCCGGGCACAGCGCGACCCCGAGCGACGCCGTGACCCCGCGAAGCAATTCCGCCTAGCGCCTGATGGCCGAGCAGATCTCCGCGCTTCTGCGGCGCGCGCTCTCGAGCGTCGTCTTGGGAAGCACCACCGCGAACTCCTCGCCGCCATAACGGCAGGCGATGTCGCTGCCGCGGACGTGACGTTTCAGGAGCGCACCCACTTGAACGAGCACCTGGTCGCCTGCCTGGTGGCCGGCGCTGTCGTTGATGTGCTTGAAACGGTCGAGATCCATCATGATCAGAGCAAGCGGCGCGCGCTCGCGCCTTGCGCGGATCAGCTCCCGCTTCAGATAGTCCTGCAGGAAACGGCGGTTGTAGAGGGAAGTCAGCGAGTCGCGGATCGTCTGCTTGCGCAATTCCTGTAGGAGGCGCTGCGTCGCCTCGACCGCGCGCCCGTGATCCCGGATGACCGCGTTCAGCACGAGCCCCGTCGTCACCACCGTGCACATGAACGCGAGCAGCAGCAACAGCGACTCGTTCAGCGACCCTTGAGCGAACGGCCCGCTGCCATCGAGCGTAAACCCCACGGCCATCGCGCATACCAACGCGTTCACGGTCGCGACTTCGCGCTGCTGGAAGCGGAAAGCGGCCCATATGACGAACGGCAGGATCGCGAAAGTGAGCGGCACCGAAGGGATGTACGGGGTCATGCCGGCGCCGAATACCGCGTACATCACTCCCGACAGAAGACAGACGAGAAGGAATCCTTCGGCGATTTTCCGGGGCGTCCAGGCGGGGTTGGCGCGCGCCGCCCAGCCCAGGATCAGGGGAGTGACGATGATGATTCCGACGGTGTCGCCCTGCCACCATGTCCACCAGTTCCACAACAACTCGGGCGATTCGAGCGAATGCACGAAGGCGAGCGGCGCCGCCGCGACGGTGGCAGCGATCGTCGCGCTTGCCGCCGCAATGGCGACGAATTTGACCACGTGCTCTCCGCGCCGGAACGGCCCGGGCAAGCCGATCAGAGCGCGCACGAGCGCCGCACCGACAAGCGCCTCCAGGGTATTGCCCGCGCCCATGAGGGTCGCGGCAACGAGCGAAGACTGGACTGTGACGTTGACGAGCGAAGCGCCCAGCCAGATCCCCGGCCAGATGCGGCTACCCAGCAGCAGGACCGACGCGAGGGCGATTCCCGAGGGCGGCCACACAGCGGTGGCGTAGCCCGGCGGTATCGCCGCCAGCAAAGCGAGCTTGGCCGCGGAAAAATACACGGCGGCCAGCAAAGCGACCTTAGCCAGATAGGGGACCGGGCGGTCGAAGGCGAGGGTTCGCGCCTGGCGCGCCGCGAAATCCGCGGTCCATCTCAGCGCTTGCTCGAAGGACAGAAGTTGACGGCTCATCCGCATAGGGCCTGGCGAGTGCCCACGAGATATCCAGGACAAAGAGGAGATTGTGAACCGTGGCGGGGCCACGAAGAGGCGCCGGAGATGGAAAATTGT
>VBCT01000091.1 GCA_005882235.1 Betaproteobacteria bacterium | reverse complement strand
GCTTGCGGCCGAGCTCGAGCTTTTCCTCGGCGCGCCGCGTCTGCCAGTTGCCGAGCGAAATCGCGAGCGCTATGAAACCCGCCGCCGCGATGCTCGATGCGACCCTCGGACGGAATATTCGCCCACCGATGCGGATTCCCGTCATGATTTCACAAGGAGTACACTCGGCGCACAGGGTTCCCGCCGCCGCGCCGTGAAAATCGTCGTCATCCTCTTGTTCGTCGCGATTCTGGCGAGCCTAGGCTCGGCGCTGTTTTTTCTGGTGACCGACGGCGGCCAGTCCAAGCGCACCGTGAAGGCGCTCGCGTTGCGTGTCGGATTGTCGCTGACGCTGTTCCTGTTGCTCATGGCCGGTTACTACCTCGGCCTCATCCCGGGCAAAATCGGCTGAGACAAAAGAGCCGCATGCGAAGTGCGGCGCACCGGTTCCCTAAAGCCAGTACACGAAAACGAACAGGCCCAGCCACACGACATCGACGAAGTGCCAGTACCACGCGACCGCTTCGAACGCGAAATGGTTTTCGGGTCTGAAGTGGCCGGCGAGACAACGGGCGAGAATCACGGTCAGCATGATCGTACCGAGGGTCACGTGGAATCCGTGGAAGCCGGTAAGCATGAAGAAGGTCGAGCCGTAGACTCCGGTCGAGAGCTTGAGGTTGAGATCCGAATAGGCATGGCCGTATTCATAGGCCTGGAAGCACAGGAAGGTGACGCCGAGCACCACCGTGAAGAGCATGAAGAGCGCGAGCTGTGCGCGTTTGCCCTCCTTCAGCGCCCAGTGGGCGAGCGTAACCGTAACGCCCGACGAGAGGAGGAGCAGCGTATTGAGCGCCGGGATTCCCCAGGCTGCCATCGGCGTGAACGGATCCTTGAAAACCGGCCCGGCCGTAGGCCATTGCGCGGCGAAATCCGGCCAGAGCAGCTTGTTGTCGATGCTTCCCAGGTCGGGCACCGCGAGCAGCCGGGCGTAGTAGAGCGCCCCGAAAAAAGCGGCGAAGAACATGACCTCGGAGAAGATGAACCAGCTCATGCCCCAGCGGAAGGAAACGTCTTCCCAGCGCCCGTACTTGCCGCCCTCGGACTCGCGGATCACGTCGCCGAACCAGCGCGCCATCATGAAGGCGAGGATGGCGAGCCCGGCGAGCACGATGTAGCGCCCGGGTTCCCAGCCGTTGAGCCAGCTCGCGGCGCCGGTCGCCATGCAAAACAGGCCGACCGATCCGAAGATCATCCAGTGGGACGGCCGCGGAACGTAGTAGTGCTGAGCGCGATCGCTCATCTTGCTCTCCTCTCCTTACGCGGCCCTGCTGACGATGAACTTCACCAACAGGACGAGGCTCAATACGAAAATCGCGGCTCCTACGAGACCGGCGATGATCACCTGCGCCGGCTTCAGCTGCGTCACGTCCGATTCGTGCGCCGCGCGCCTCCTGATGCCGAGAAACGACCAGAACACCGCCTTGGCGAGCTGCAGTGGCGACGCGGACTTCGGCGTTTGCTCGCCCGCCATCGCCGTCACTCCCCGCCCCCGCGCGCCCCGTTCACCTCGAAGAAGGTGTAGGACAGCGTGACCGTATCGAGCTCGGGCGGCAGCTTCGGATCGATCACGAAAACCACCGGCATCCTGCGCACCTCGCCCGGGGCGAGCGTCTGTTGCCGGAAGCAGAAGCATTCCATCTTTCTGAAATAGAGCGCCGCCTGTTGCGGGCTGTAGCTCGGAACGGCTTGTCCCGTCACGGACCGCCCGAGCGTGTTCCTGACCTCGTACACGACTTGCGTCACCTCGCCCGGGCGCACCGACACGCTGGCCTGGAGCGGTTTGAAGGTCCAGGACAGGCGTTGCGTGTTGGCGTCAAATTCGACCGAGATATTTCGCGTGGTGTCCACTTGAGTGTTCTGCGCGGCGAGAGCGTCCGGCTGAAACAGGTTCCGGATTCCCGTCACCTCGCAAATCCTCTCGTAGAACGGAACGAGCGCAAAGCCGAATCCGAACATCACGGCCACGACCACCAACAGTCTTTTCATCAGTTTGCGGTTGGCCTTCCCGCGATTCTCGGTCTGCTGTGTCATTTGAGCATGACGTACTTGAGCATGATCCCCACGAAGAAGGCGAGCGCGATCGAGCCGAGCACCAGCGCGGTCCAGCGGTTGTTCCGCCGCTGCTCGCGTTCAGGCGTCATCCCAGCACCGGTTGCTCGTGGAAGCTGTGGTAGGGAGCGGGACTCGGCAGATGCGTCCACTCGAGCGTGTCGGCACCGTCCCAGGGCCGTTGACCCGCCCTTTCGCCCTGCCCGAGCACGGTCACTTTCAGCGCGATCCACAGGAACAGGATCTGGGAGAGCCCGAAGCCGAACGCGCCGATCGAGGCGATCTCGTTGAACCCGGCGAACTGCAGCGCATAGTCGGGAATCCTCCGCGGCATCCCGGCGAGGCCCAGGAAGTGCATCGGGAAGAAGGTGACGTTGAAGAAGATCATCGACAGCCAGAAGTGCCATTTTCCGAGCTTCTCGTCGTACATCCTGCCGGTCCATTTGGGCACCCAGAAGTAAAATCCCGCGAAGAGCGAGAAGAGCGACCCCGCCACCAGGACGTAGTGGAAATGCGCCACCACGTAATAGGTATCCTGCAGCTGGATGTCGATCGGCATGATCGCGAGGATAAGGCCGGTAAATCCACCCATCGTGAATACGAAGATAAAGCCTACGGCGAACAGCATCGGCGTCTCGAAGCTCATCGAGCCGCGCCACATGGTCGTGAGCCAGTTGAACACCTTCACGCCCGTGGGCACGGCGATCAGCACCGTTGCGTACATGAAGAACAGGATCCCCGCAGTGGGCATACCCACGGTGAACATGTGGTGCGCCCACACGATGAACGAGAGGACCGCGATCGAGGCGGTCGCATACACCATCGAGGAATAGCCGAACAGGGGCTTCCTCGAGAACGCGGGAATCACCTGGCTGATGATGCCGAAGCCCGGGAGGATCATGATGTAGACCTCGGGGTGGCCGAAGAACCAGAAGATGTGCTGGAACATCACCGGGTCGCCGCCGCCCGCCGCGTTGAAGAAGGAGGTTCCGAAGTGGCGGTCGGTCAGCAGCATCGTGATGGCGCCCGCGAGCACCGGCATCACCGCGATAAGGAGGTACGCGGTGATGAGCCAAGTCCACACGAAAAGCGGCATCCGTATGAGCGTCATCCCCGGTGCGCGCATGTTGAGGATCGTGGTGATGATGTTGATCGAGCCCATGATCGATGAGGCGCCCATGATGTGGAGCGCGAAGATCGCGAGGTCCATCCCCGGTCCCATCTGGGTCGAGAGCGGCGCGTAGATGGTCCAGCCGGCTGCGGTCGCGCCCCCGGGCACGAAGAACGATCCGACGAGCAGGGTCGCCGCCACGGGAAGCATCCAGAAGCTCCAGTTGTTCAGGCGCGCAAAAGCCATGTCGGGAGCGCCGATCATCATCGGCACCTGCCAGTTGGCGAATCCGACGAAGGCCGGCATGATTGCGCCGAATACCATGATGAGCCCGTGCATCGTGGTGAGCTGGTTGAAGAACTCCGGATGCCAGAACTGCAGACCCGGCCGGAACAGCTCGGCGCGGATGGCGAGCGCGAGCACGCCGCCGACCAGAAACATGGTGAAACTGAACCACAGATAAAGCGTTCCGATGTCCTTGTGGTTGGTCGTGGTGACCCAACGCATGATCCCTCCGTAGGGGCCGTGCGCTTGTTCGTCGTGGGCGTGGCCCGAATCGATGACTGCGCTCATAGGACGCTCCTAGTGCTCTTTACTTCCGCGCCGACCTGATCTCGCTCGGCTGAATGACCTCGCCGGTCCTGTTCCCCCAGTTGTTGCGGGTGAAGGTGATGACCGCGGCTATGTCGGTGTCGGAGAGCTGTTTGCCGAACGCCGCCATCGCCGTGCCGCGCTTGCCGTTCAGCACGATCTCGATGTGGCGTCCGCGGGGACCGTTGGCGAGCCGTGAGCCGTCGAGCGCCGGGAACGTTCCCTTGACCCCCTGCCCGTTCGCCTGGTGGCAGGCGACGCAGTTCGCCGCGTAGACCTTCTCGCCGCGGGCTTTCAGGTCGGCGAGATTCCATTTCCTGTTCGGATCGTCTGCCGCGGCAGCGATCTTCTTCCTCTGCTCGCCGACCCAGGCGGTGTACTTTTCGGCCGGGAGGACCTCGACCACGATCGGCATGAACCCGTGGTCCTTGCCGCAAAGCTCCGCGCACTGGCCGCGGTAGATGCCTACCTTGTCCGCCCTGAACCAGCTATCGCGCACGAAGCCGGGAATCGCGTCCTGCTTCACGCCGAACGCCGGGACCATCCAGGCGTGAATGACATCGTTGGAGGTGAGGAGCACGCGCACCTTCTTGCCCACGGGCACGACCATGGGGTTGTCCACTTCGAGGAGATAGTGCTCGCCCTTGGGAGCGTTCCCCGTGATCTGGTCCTGCGGAGTGGAGAGATTCGAAAGGAACGATATGCCCTCGCCTTCGCCCTTCAGGTAGTCGTAGCCCCATTTCCACTGATAGCCCGTTGCCTTGATGGTGATGTCGGGGCTGGCGGTGTCCTTGAGATTCAGGATCGACTTGGTCGCCGGCCAGGCTACGGCGATCAGGATCAGGAACGGGATGATGGCCCAGATGATCTCGACGGTGATGTTCTCGTGGAAATTCTCGGCCTGGTGGCCGACGGACTTGCGGTGAGCGTAGATCGAATAGAACATCACGCCGAACACGCCGACGAAGATCACCAGAATGATCCCCATCATGATGAGGTGCAGGTTGTAGATTTCGCCGGCGACGCGCGTCACCGGGGTCGGCAGGTTCCACTGATACGCCGCCTCCGCGGCCCCGGACAGCGCGAGGAGCGCAGCGCCGGTTGCGTTGACCACCCTGTTCGTCATCATGTCCTCGTATCCAATTCTACTTTTATGATCCGCCTTCCGTCGACGGTCGTTCGCGGCTCGCTTTTCCAGGCGTGTCCGTAGATCACCTCGATAGTCGCCGGCAGCCTGCCATCCTTGCGCTCGCGCTCATAGGAGGCAAGCATGCGCTCCCAGGCACGGCGTCCCATGAGGCCGCGCTGTCGATCACGCGCCGCGCAGGTCTCACCGGAGGCTTTCAGGTCGCGTAGGAGGGCGAGGACCTCCGAGTAGGTCAGCGTGATGACTTCCATATCCATTACGGGCGCGGCAAATCCGCTCGCGACCAGCATGTCGCCGAGGTCGTGCATGTCGATGAAAGAATGTACATGGCGCGCGGCCGAGCCCGCGCCGAAGGCCGCTTTGAGTTCCTTCAGGGTGTCGGGCCCGTAGCTCGAGAACATCAGCAGTCCGCCGGCGACGAGCACGCGGTGCACCTCGCGCAGCGCCGCGAGCGGATCGCCCGCCCAGGCAAGCGCAAGATTCGACCACACCATATCCACGCTGGCGGCGCGAAGCGGCAGCCGCGCAAAATCCGCGCACAGATGAAAGCGCCCGGAGCCGGACACGAGGCGCCGGGCGCGCTCGAAAACGGACTCTACCCGTTTCGCCTCGCTGAGTACGCCGGGCGCGAAGTCCATGCCCAGAAGATCCGCCTTGGGGTAGCGCCGGCGCAGCAGTTTCAGGCCGTGTCCCACGCCGCAGCCGGAGTCGAGCACGCGATGCGGCCGGCAGCGGATGTAATCGAGCCGCTCCAACATGCGCCGCTCGACTTCCCGCTGGAGCACCGCGGCGTCGCCGCCCGCCGCTGCGGCACGCTCGAAGGCGCGCCGCACCTGTGCAGAGTCCAGTCCGAATGCCTGTGCGCTCATCTGGAGTGGACAATAGGTTTGCAATACATTATATAAGGCCGTAGTTTACAATTCAGCGCCTGCGAAATTCCGTCAATCAACCGGGGCCACCGCTATGGTCGTCGCAATCGTATTGGTTTTACTGGTCGTTGGCTCTGTCCTGTTTCACTTCCTGAGCCCGTGGTATTTCACGCCGATCGCCTCCAACTGGAGTGCGATGGACGACACGATCAGCATCACGTTCTGGGTCACGGGGTTTGTCTTCGTCGCCATCAATTTGTTCATGGCCTATGCCGTGATCCGCTACCGTTACCGCAAAGGCAAACGGGCGCAGTACGAACCCGAGAACAAGAAGCTGGAGTGGTGGCTCACCGGAGTAACCACGGTGGGCGTCGCCGCCATGTTGGCCCCCGGCCTATTTGTATGGGCGAAATTCGTCGAGGTCCCGGCAAACGCGGCGGTATTCGAGGCCGTGGGCAAGCAGTGGAACTGGGGCTTTCGCTTCCCCGGGAAGGACGGAGTGATGGGCACTGTCGACGCCCGGCACGTCAGCGATAAAAACCCGTTTGGTATGAATCCCGACGATCCCAACGGACAGGACGACATCTTGGTATCGAGCCCGGAGCTGCATCTCCCTGTCGGAAAGCCGGTCAAGGCGCTCCTCCGCTCCATAGACGTCCTGCACAACTTCGCCGTACCGCAGTTCCGGGCCAAGATGGATCTGGTGCCGGGCCTGGTCACGTATATCTGGTTCACCCCCACCCGGGCCGGAAAATTCGACCTCCTCTGCAACGAATTGTGCGGCACCGGGCACTTTGCCATGCGCGGCAGCGTCGTCGTTGAGGAAGAGGCCGCTTTTCAGGCGTGGTTGAGCAGCCATCCGACGTTCGCGCAAACCTCGGCTCAAAGGGCCGGCGATGCTGCAGCAGGCAAACTCCTCTTCACGGTGTGCGCCGGCTGTCACGGTATGCAGGCGGAGGGGAATCCTGCGCTGAACGCGCCGAAATTGAGCGGACAGGGCGACTGGTACCTGAAACGGCAACTAAAATATTTCAAGAGCGGCGCCCGGGGTACGCACGAAAAAGATGTTTTCGGTAAGATGATGGCACCGATGGCGGCGACGCTGAGCGATGACGCCGCAATAGACAACGTCATCGCTTACATCAAGACGCAGCCTGATAATCCTGCCCCTGCCACGACGAAGGGGAAAGCGAAGAACGGTCGAGGACCTTATGTGACCTGTGGAACGTGCCACGGCGCCGATGGGCGAGGCTTGCAGGCAACCAATGCCCCCCGGCTCAAGGGCATGAGTGATTGGTATATGCTCACTCAATTGAAGAATTTCAAACGGGGTATCCGCGGCGCCCATCCGAAAGACATGTACGGTCCGCAGATGGCGCTGATGGCCGATATTCTGAGCGATGACCAAGCAGCCGACGACGTCGTTGCCTACATCAATACTTTGCGGTGACCGGCCTGCTCGAGCGCCATGCTGGTATTATTATGGTGATGAGACTCGGGCGAATCGAGTGAAGAATCAGCGAAGAGGAATTACCAATGTCTTACGTCGCGCATGATGAATCGGCTTTCGCCCCGCCCGCCGAAGTCGAAGAGGTAGAGCTCTACCACCCGAAAACCTGGGTGGGGAAGTACGTCTGGAGCCAGGACGCCAAAGTCATCGCCGTCCAGTACGCGATGACCGCGATGGGGATCGGGCTGGTGGCACTGGTGTTGTCGTGGCTGATGCGGCTGCAACTGGGGTACCCGAACAGCTTCTCCTTCATCGACCCGAGCAACTACCTTCAGTTCGTCACCATGCACGGCATGATCATGGTCATCTACCTTCTCACGGCGCTGTTCCTCGGAGGGTTCGGAAACTACCTCATCCCGCTGATGGTCGGCGCCCGCGACATGGTTTTCCCCTACGTCAACATGGTGAGTTACTGGGTCTATCTGTTCGCCGTGCTGCTGCTGGTCGCGAGCTTCTTCGTGACCGGCGGGCCCACCGGCGCCGGCTGGACCCTGTACCCG
>VBCT01000318.1 GCA_005882235.1 Betaproteobacteria bacterium | reverse complement strand
CATCAGTAGCTACCGCTCTTCTTCCAGTCTTCGATGGCCGTTTTCAACGCCTTCTCGTCCTCGGCGGACAAGTCTTTCTTGTCTTCCATGCTTTTTACGAGCACGGCGTACTTGTCCTTCATGTGGTCGCGCAGCGACTTGTCGGCGGCGAGCGCCTTCTTCACGTCGATCGAGTCGAAGTAGCCGTTGTTGATGGCGAAGAGCGTGAGCGCCATCTCCCACACCGCGAGCGGCTGGTACTGCGGCTGCTTCATCAGCTCGGTCACCATGCGGCCGCGCTCCAGCTGCTTTCGCGTCGCCTCGTCGAGGTCGCTCGCGAACTGCGCGAAAGCGGCGAGCTCGCGGTACTGGGCGAGCGCGAGGCGCACCCCGCCGCCCGTGTCGCGGCGCTTCATGATCTTGGTCTGCGCCGCACCCCCTACTCTGGACACCGAGATCCCCGCGTTGATCGCGGGCCGGATTCCGGCGTTGAAGAGGTCGGTCTCGAGGAAGATCTGGCCGTCGGTGATCGAGATCACGTTGGTCGGAACGAACGCGGTCACGTCGCCCGCCTGCGTTTCGATGATCGGGAGAGCGGTAAGCGAGCCGGTCTTGCCCTTCACCTTCCCTTCGGTGAAGCGCTCGACCCAGGCCTCGGAGCAGCGCGCGCCGCGCTCGAGCAGGCGGGAGTGCAGGTAGAACACGTCCCCCGGGTACGCCTCGCGCCCCGGCGGGCGGCGCAGCAGGAGCGAGAGCTGCCGGTACGCCCAGGCCTGCTTGGTGAGGTCGTC
>VBCT01000317.1 GCA_005882235.1 Betaproteobacteria bacterium | reverse complement strand
TGCGCGATCACGAGGTGGACAGGATCGTATTCTCGAGCTCGTGCTCGACGTACGGCGTGCCGCAAGGCCTGCCCATCAAGGAGACGCATCCGCAGAACCCCGTCAACCCTTACGGAGCGAGCAAGCGGATGGTGGAGCGCATGCTCGAAGATTTCGATGCGGCTCACGGGATCAAATCCGTTTGCCTGCGGTACTTCAACGCGGCGGGTGCGGATCCGGACGGAGAGATCGGCGAGGACCATGATCCGGAGACACACCTGATTCCGCTGGTTCTTCGCGCCGCGCTTGGGCAGCGCCCGTCGGTGGCGGTTTATGGTGGAGACCACCCGACTCCGGACGGCACCTGCGTCAGGGATTACGTTCATGTGGCTGATCTTGCCGACGCACACGTCGGCGCGTTGCGGTTCCTGGAAGAGCGGGGGGCATCCGACAGGTTCAACCTCGGAACCGGCCGAGGGGCATCCGTTAAAAACGTGCTGGAAGCCGCGAGACGGGTAACCGGGCGTCGAATTGCCGCGGACGTGGTATCGCGAAGGCCCGGAGATCCGCCGCAATTGGTTGCCGACCCGGCCCGGGCCGTCGAGACGCTCGGGTGGCGCCCGAAGTATCCCGAGCTCGAGGTGCAGATCGAGCATGCGTGGAACAAATGGAAATGAGATTTCCGTTGACCGAGAAGCCGGCAATAGCCCGCCGTCCACGGCGGCTCGCCTGGATAGGGCTTGCCGTGCTCGCGCTCGCGGCGGGCGGGGCGAGCGTTTTTTTGCTCCAACCGGGCGACATCCAGCAGCGGCCGGCCAGCCGGCGCGGCCCGACCCCGATACTCGCCGCGGCGGCGCGGACAGGCGACGTCAACATCTATCTGAACGGCCTCGGCACGGTGACGCCGCTCAAGACCGTGACCGTGCGCAGCCGGGTGGACGGCGGGCTGATCAGAGTCCTGTTCAGAGAAGGGCAGCTCGTGAAGGAAGGGGACCTCCTCGCCGAGATCGATCCGCGCCCCTACCAGGCGCAGCTCGCCCAGTTCGAGGGCCAGATGGCGCGCGACCAGGCGCTGCTCGCCAATGCCCGCATCGACCTGGAGCGCTATCGCACGCTGTATACGCAGGATTCGATCGCCAAGCAGCAGGTGGACACGCAGGAGGCGCTGGTGCGCCAGTACGAGGGCACGGTCAAGGCCGACCAGGGCCAGGTCGACAACGTGCGCCTGCAGCTCGCCTACGCGCGCATCACCGCGCCCGTCGGCGGCCGCCTGGGGCTGCGTCTGGTCGACCCGGGCAACATCGTGCGCTCGGGCGACGCGAACGGGCTCGTGGTCATCACGCAGCTGCAGCCGATCACGGTGGTATTCACCATCCCGCAGGACAACTTGCCGAGCTTGATGCAGCGGCTGCGCTCGGGCGAGCGGCTCCCGGTCGAGGCCTACGACCGCCAGCAGAAAGTGAAGCTCGCAACCGGCGCGCTGCTCACGGTGGACAACCAGATCGATCCCTCGACTGGAACGGTCAAGCTGAAGGCGCAGTTCCCGAACGAGGATACGAGCCTCTTTCCCAACCAGTTCGTGAACGTGCGCATGCTGCTCGATACCCGGCGCGACGCCACACTCGTCCCGAATGCGTCCGTCGTGCGCGGCGGGCAGGGGACTTTCGTCTACGTCGTCAAGGAGGACAGGACGGTCGAGCTGCGCAAGGTGAGCGTCGGCATGGCCGAAGGCGACGACTTGTCGGTCGAATCCGGCCTTGCGCCCGGAGAGCTCGTGGTCGTCGAAGGCAGCGATCGCCTGCGCGACGGCGCTAAAGTGGAGATTCCCGATCGCGCGGCTAGCGCCGCGCCCGGCAAGGGCGGCAAGGCGCCGGCGAAGGGCGAGGGCAAGCGGCGCCGCAAAGAGGGCGCATGAGCCGCGCGATCGCCTATCGCCTCTTGCCGCTCTCGGCCTTGCCCGAGGTGGACTACCCGACGATCCAGGTCGTCACTTTCTATCCTGGCGCAAGCCCGGACGTGACGACTTCCTCGATCACCGCGCCGCTCGAGCGCCAGTTGGGCCAGATGCCGGGTCTCAAGCAGATGTCCTCCACCAGCTCCGGCGGCGCCTCGGTGATTACGCTGCAGTTCAGCCTGGAGCTGACGCTCGACGTTGCCGAGCAGGAAGTGCAGGCGGCGATCAACGCCGCCTCCAATTTCCTCCCCGCAGACCTGCCGGCGCCGCCCGTCTACAGCAAGGTGAATCCGGCCGACGCACCCATCCTCACGCTGGGAATCACCTCGAAGACGATGCCGCTGCCGCAGGTGCAGAACCTCGTCGATACGCGTCTCGCGCAGAAGATCTCGCAGCTTCCCGGGGTGGGCCTGGTGACGCTCTCCGGAGGCCAGCGCCCGGCCGTTCGGGTCCAGGTCAATCCGCGCGCGCTCGCCGCAAACGGGCTCAATCTCGAGGACGTGCGCACCGCAGTGGCCGCCGCCAACGTCAACCAGGCAAAGGGCAGCTTCGACGGCCCCAGCCGCGCCTACACCATCGACGCCAACGATCAGCTGCGCTCGGCGGCCGACTACCGCGCTGTGACCGTCGCCTACCGTAACGGCGCGCCGATCCTGCTCTCGGACGTCGCCGACATCGTCGAGGACGCCGAGAACGTGCGGCTCGCGGCGTGGATGAACGACGTTCCCGCGGTGATCCTCAATATCCAGCGCCAGCCGGGCGCGAACGTGATCGAAGTGGTGGATCGCGTGAAGAGCCTCCTGCCTCAGCTCACCGCTTCGCTCCCCGGTTCGGTGGAGGTCGCAACGCTCACCGACCGCACCGTCACGATCCGCGCCTCGGTCAAGGACGTGCAGTTCGAGCTGATGCTCGCCGTGGCATTGGTCGTGATGGTGATTTTCCTTTTCCTGCGCACCGCCGCCGGCACCCTCATCCCGAGCATCGCGGTGCCGCTTTCGCTCGTCGGCACCTTCGGCGTGATGTACCTCGCCGGGTTCAGCGTCAACAACCTCACGCTGATGGCGCTCACCATCGCGACCGGCTTCGTCGTGGACGACGCGATCGTGATGATCGAGAACATCGCCCGCTACATCGAGGAAGGCGAGCCGCCGCTGCAGGCCGCGCTGAAAGGCGCCGAGCAGATCGGCTTCACCATCATCTCGCTGACCTTCTCGCTCATCGCGGTGCTGATCCCGCTGCTCTTCATGGGCGAGGTGGTGGGGCGCCTGTTCCGCGAGTTCGCGATCACGCTCGCGGTCGCCATCCTGATCTCGGCGGTGGTGTCCCTCACCTTGACGCCGATGATGTGCGCGAAGCTCCTGCGCCGCAGGCCCGAATCCGAGCAGGGCAGGTTCTACCGCGCCGCGGGACGCTTCATCGACGCGATGATCGCGCGCTACGGCGCGATGCTCAACTGGGTGCTCGACCGGCAGAGGGCGACGCTGTGGGTCTTCATCGGCACCCTCGCGCTGAGCGTGATTCTCTATGTCGTCGTCCCCAAGGGCTTCTTCCCGTTGCAGGATACGGGCGTCATCCAGGGCATCTCCGAGGCGCCGCAATCGGTCTCCTTCGCGGCGATGGCCGAGCGCCAGCGCGCCCTGGCCGAGGCGATCCTGCAGGACCCCGCCGTGGAAAGCGTCTCCTCCTTCATCGGCGTGGACGGCGTCAACACCACGCTCAACAACGGCCGCGTCTTCATCAACCTGAAGCCCCGGTCTGAGCGCGGCGCCGACGTCGCACAGGTCATGCAGCGGCTGCAGCCGCGGATCGCCCGGGTCCAGGGCATCTCGCTCTACATGCAGCCGGTGCAGGACCTCACCATCGAGGACCGCGTCAGCCGCACCCAGTACCAGCTCACCGTCGAGGACGCGAATCCCGACGAGCTCGCCGCGTCGGTGCACCGCCTGGTCGACCGCCTCGCGCTGCTGCCGCAGCTCGCCGACGTGGCGAGCGATCTCCAGGACCAGGGCCTGCAGGCATTTCTCTCGATCGACCGCGACACCGCGGGGCGCCTCGGCATCACGCCGGCGGCGATCGACACCGCGCTCTACAACGCCTTCGGGCAGCGCCTCATCTCGACCATTTTCACGCAGTCGAACCAGTACCGCGTGGTGCTCGAAGTGAAGCCGGAATTCCGCCGCGGCCCGGACGCGCTGAAGGACATCACCGTCGCCTCGTCCTCGGGTGCCCAGGTGCCCTTGAGCGCGCTCACCACGGTCACGGAGAAGCCTGCGCTTCTCGCGGTGAATCACCTCGGCCAGTTTCCGGCGGCGACCATCTCCTTCAATCTCGCCCCCGGGGCCTCGCTCGGCGCGGCCGTCAGCGCGATCGAGGCGGAGGCAAGGGCGCTCGAGCTGCCGCTTTCGGTGCGCACGAGCTTCCAGGGCGCGGCGCTCGCGTTCCGCGCGTCGCTCGCCAACGAGCTGCTTCTCATACTCGCCGCGATCGTGACCATGTACATCGTGCTCGGAGTGCTCTACGAGAGCTACATCCACCCGCTCACGATCCTCTCGACGCTGCCTTCGGCGGGCGTGGGGGCGCTCCTTGCGCTTATGCTCACGAAGAGCGATCTCGGCATCATCGCCGTGATCGGCATCATCCTCCTGATCGGCATCGTCAAGAAGAACGCCATCATGATGATCGACTTCGCGCTCGAT
>VBCT01000316.1:2786-3146 GCA_005882235.1 Betaproteobacteria bacterium | reverse complement strand
CTCGTTGCGCTCCTTCGAGATGAAACGCTCGAACAGGAGCTCCTGTTTCACGGGATTGACCTCGGTAATCCCCAGGAGGTAGCAGACGGCGGAATTGGCCGCCGAACCGCGCCCCTGGCAGAGAATGCCCTGGCTGCGGGCGTAGCGGACGATGTCCTGGACGGTCAGGAAAAACGGCTCGTAGCGAAGCTCGGCGATGAGGGAGAGTTCCCGTTCGACGAGATCCCGGATTTTCTGCGAGGCGCCTTCGGGAAAGCGCCGCTGCAAGCCCTCTCCGGCCAGCTTGCGCAGCCAGCTCGCCGGCGTTTCGCCTTCAGGGACGAGCTCCTCGGGATATTCGTAACGCAGCTCTTCCAGCGA
>VBCT01000316.1:0-2713 GCA_005882235.1 Betaproteobacteria bacterium | reverse complement strand
CGCAGGCCTGCACGGCCGTACGCAGGCGGATCGCCGTCAACGTATCCTGCAGCGCCTTTCGCGAGCGCACGTGCATGTGCACGTCGCCTGCCGCCACGAGCGGGAGACCGCAGACCTTGCTCAGCTCGCGCAACCCGGCGAGCCGCGCGCGGTCGTCCGGTCCCTGCAGCAGCTCCGCCGCAATCCAGGCACGGTCGGCGAAGCGCTCGGCGACGCACCGCGCATGCCCGGCATCGCGCTTTTCATGCGGAACCAGAAGAACGAGACAGCCGGGCAGCCCACCGTCCAGATCGTCCCAACGGAGCGAATAGCTGCCTTTCTTCGTCCTGCACCGACCGCGGGTGATGAGATCGGACAGATTGCCGTAGCCTTCGCGGTCCGTGGCAAGCAGCACCAGCCTGGGACCGTCTTGCAGCCGTATCTCCGAGCCGATGACCAGAGGCAGGCCGACGTCTTTCGCCGCGACATGCGCCCGCACGGCTCCGGCGAGCGAACACTCGTCGGTGAGCGCGAGCGCCCGGTAGCCGAGCGCCGCGGCGCGCTTCACCAGCTCTTCCGGATGCGAAGCGCCGCGAAGGAAGGTGAAGTTGGAAAGGCAGTGCAGCTCGGCGTAGGCGGGGAGGGGGGAATACACGGCTTCAGGCGAAAACGCCGTGCAGGTACCATCCTCCTTCGCCGCGCCACTCGCGATAGATCCACACGAGCGCTTCGTTCTGCATGCGGGCGACGAAGTAGTCGCGGGCGACGTCGTCGCCGTCCCACCAGCCGGACTCGATGCGCTCCGGACCGACGAGCAGCTCGAGCGGCCCGTCATGATGCGGCACGGCCCCGATCTCTGCGAGCGGACGTGGAGATTCCAGCAACCAAAACGGGCGCTCGCCGAAATCGAGTTGCAACTGCTTCTGTCCTGCATCGGCGATCACGCCGGCGCGCTCCGGGCGATGCTCGGCTCGGCTGGCGATGCCGCATACCGCTTCGGTGCCGAGGCGCGCCCGCAGCCGCTCGACCAGGTGCTCCCATTGGCCGGGCGGCTTGCCTTGCTCGAGCGCGAAGCCGAGGTTGCGGCCTGGAAGCGGCACGACGTCCTCTGCCTCTAGCGCGATCGAGCGCACGGGTTCGACAAGCGCCAGATTCGAAACCCGCTCGCGCAGGAGCAGTGTGAAGTGCCCGGCGTCGCGGGAGGGTGCGACCAGGCCGATCGCGATTTCGGTGGCGGCCTTGTCGCGGTGCCTGAGACCGAGGACGAAGCGCTGCACGCCGCCCGAGCGCGCGGCGAGAAACCCGGCGAGCTGAACGATCAGCCGCCTCGCGGCGAAGAGCAGCGCCTCGGCTTGGGTGACTTCGGTGGGAAGCGAGAGTGCCGCCCTGAATCCAGCCGGCGGGACGAAAAAATTCCGAGGGTCGGGAAGCCGTCCGAGCGCGCGGTCCAACTCGGCCAGCGGTCCCTGCCCGAAGCGCCGCGCCACGCCTTCGCGCGGCAGCGCGCGCAGCTCGCCGAGCGTGCGGACGCCGATCGCTTCGAACGCCGCCAACGTTTCATCGTTGCAGCGCAGAACCTCCAGGGGTAGTGCGGCCAGCACCGGCTCGAGTTCGGCACTCTCGCCGATGAATTTCTGCTTTCCGGCCCAGGCGAGCCAGAAAGCCGCGCGCGGCGTGGGGGCGCCCGCGAGCACGGAGCTCCAGCCCATTTCTGCCAACCCCTGGCGCAGGCGCTCGAGAAGCGATTCCAGGCCGCCGAAGAGCTTCAGGCTGCCCGAGATTTCGAGCAGCACGCCATCGGGAAATTCGAGCGCCACGCCCGGTGTGAATTGCGCCGCCCACCCGGCTACGCCGAGCAGCGCTTCGGTTTCCGTCGCGGGGTCGCGGGGCGCAACGCGCAAGGCGGGCGCGAGAGCGAGCGCCGCGGTTGCAGCCATTCCGGCGCGAACGCCGCGCGCGAATGCCTTGCGGTCGCAGGCGAAAACGCAGTGCCGCTCTTCGACCGCGAAAGGCTCAGGCGTGGACGAGCCGCGCAGAAAAATCTCGAGCGGCAGCTGGGGCAGCCGGATGGCGATCCACATGATGGTTTTTGCTGCGCACGGCGGGCGGCATCGCCGGCAGCAGGATGGGCTGAGCGAGGGGGGCACCGCGGCGCTTGAGCACGCGTACCGCAAGGCCGCCGTCGCTCGTGCCGAGCGCGATCCGCAGCGGGGCTGGAGAAGACTCGCCAGCAGCCTCCGGGACCCGGAACAGAAAAGCTGGTGCGCGGCCGCCTTCGGCAGCGATTTGCAGGCGCCTCAGCTCCGCGTATTTCGCGCCTTGAGGCCAGGTGAGCACCGCGCCGCAGGCGTTCGAGGCAAGCGCCTGCTCGGTTGCCCAGAGTGTTTCTTTCGGCGAGGCAACGCGCACGACGACGAGGTTCGCGACATCGATTCCCGCTGCGGCGAGCGCCGGCGCGTAGGGCAGGTGAGGCGGTGCGATCCAGATGAGCCGCAATCCGCGCCTGGACAGTCCGGCAAGCGCAGGTCCAAGCAGGCGCAGCTCGCCGATGCCTTCGTGCGCAGGCAGGATCTCGATCAGCGCTCCGGCAGGCCAGCCTCCGCCGGGAAGCTCGGCGTCAAGCCCGGGAAATCCACATGGAAGGGTCGGCGCACCGGCCCGGCTCAAGACCTGGCCGCGCCAGATGTCGGGGCGATCGAGCAGGGCGGCGAAAGAGACAGGCATGCTCGCCATG
>VBCT01000309.1 GCA_005882235.1 Betaproteobacteria bacterium | reverse complement strand
TGATCGCGAAGGCGGTGTAGGACATCGCGCCGCTCACGTGCCCGCCGGCCACCGCGATGGTCATATCGCCCGTACCCTTGAAGGGAACGTAGAGGGTCTTGACTCCGAACTCGGAATCGAGGCGCTCGTGCGCGGCGTGGTTCGCCGAGTTGAGCCCCGAGCCGCCGAGCGTGAGCTTTCCGGGCTCCTCCTTCGCGGTCCTGAGGAAGTCCTGGAAAGTCTTGATCGGGCTCGACTCGGGCACGACCAGCGCGTCCGGTGTGTAGTGGAACCAGTACGTCGGCGTGATGTCCTCGGTCTTGTACTGCACCTGTCCCTCGAACGGCGCGAGCACGATGTGCGGCAGGTTGATGCCGACGATGTTCAGGCCGTCGCCGGGCAGGGCGTTCATCTGGTTCCACATGACGGCGCCGCCCACTCCCGGCTTGTACTGGATGATGGTTTCGATAGCGGGGCACTTCTTCTTCAGCACGAACTGCTGGTGCCTCGCCGAGATGTCGGATTCGCCGCCAGCCGGAAACGCCTGCCAGTACATCAGGTTTTTCTCCGGGCAGGACTGCGCGAACGCCGCGGGGGCAAAGGCGAAAGCGAGGAGGGCGAGGAGTCTCTTCATGGCGGGATTGTCCTTTTGTATTGTCTCCGGAGTGTACCCGAGAATCTCCGCCGCCCGAACCGCTCGTGCGCCCGCCGTGCTCTAGCTCGGAAGGCGGATCCGCGCGACGAGGCCCCCGCCCTCGCGGGCGAGCAGCTCGAATCTGCCGCGGTGCGCGCGCACCACGCGCTCGACGATCGCGAGGCCCAGGCCCGCGCCGCCCTTGTCGCTGCGCGCGACCTCAAGGCGCGTGAACGGCTGCTTCAGCCGCTCGGCTTCCGATTGCGGAATTCCCGGGCCGCGGTCTGCGACCTCGAGCACCGCCGTGCCGTCCTCGGCGCGCACCGCGACGCTCACGTCGCGTTCCCCGTAGCGCAGCGCGTTGTCGATAAGGTTGAGCACCACGCGGCGCATCGACATGACCTGCAGCGCCAGCTCGGGCACGCGGGAAAAATCGGTCGCGATCGATTTGCCGCGCCGCCGGTAGTGCTCGGAGACCTCGGCCGCGATCGCCGCGAGATCGGCGCTCTGCGGCGGCTCGCCTCCGTCGGTTCTCGCAAAATCGAGGAATTGGTTGATGGTGCGGTCCATCTCCTCGATATCCGCGGTCATTCCCTCCCTCAACTGCGGATCGGCCCCGCTCATCTCCAGGCCCAGCCGCAGTCTCGAGAGCGGCGTGCGCAGATCGTGCGAAACGCCCGCCAGAATCAGGGCGCGGTCGGCGTCCAGCCGCGCGAGGTCCTTCGACATCTGGTTGAAAGCGTGGGACAGCGTCGCGATCTCCTCGGGGCCGGACTCGGGGATGGGCTCGGGTATCTTCCCCTTGCCGATGGCGCCTGCGGCTTCCGCGAGCGCGCGCAAGGGGAGGTTGAGGCGCGACACGAGGAAATACGCGGCGAGCAGCGACAGCACCAGGGCGAGCGCGCCCCAGCCCAGCCAGCGCAGCGCGATCTGCCGCTCGATGCGCTCGCGGGGAATGCGCAGCCAATATTCGTCGTCGTCGATTTCGAA
>VBCT01000090.1 GCA_005882235.1 Betaproteobacteria bacterium | reverse complement strand
CGACAAGATCTCGCGCAAGTCCGACAACCCCTCGATCACCCGGGACGTCTCCGGCGAAGGCGTGCAGCAGGCGCTCTTGAAGCTGATCGAAGGGACGATCGCGTCCGTGCCCCCGCAAGGCGGGCGCAAGCATCCCAACCAGGACTTCGTGCAGGTGGACACCACGAACATACTGTTCATCTGCGGGGGAGCGTTCGACGGCCTGGAAAAGATCATCCGCAGCCGCTCTGAAAAGAGCGGTATCGGCTTCGGTGCGGACGTGAGAAGCCTGAAGAACGGCAAGGACATCAGCGAGATCCTGCGCACCGTCGAGCCGGAAGACCTTATCAAGTACGGGCTGATACCGGAGTTCGTGGGGCGGCTGCCGGTCGTGGCGACGCTCGTGGAACTCGACGAGCAGGCCCTGATCCAAATACTGACCGAGCCGAAGAACGCTCTCATCAAGCAGTATCAGAGGCTGTTCAGCATGGAGGGAGTGGATCTGGAGGTGCGGCCGCAGGCGCTGCAGGCGATCGCCAAGAAAGCCCTGGCGCGAAAGACGGGGGCCCGGGGCCTGCGTTCGATACTGGAACAGGTGCTGCTCGACCTCATGTTCGATCTCCCGACGATGGAGAACGTCAGCAAAGTCGTGGTGGACGAGAACGCCATCGTCGGCGAGGGCAAGCCGCTACTCATCTACACCGAACCGCCGAAGGTGGCGGGCACGGCTTGAGCTACGGCCGCCGTCCCGGACGGGACGCGGCTTGAACCGGGGCGCACCGCCCCAATGTAGCCGTTGATCCTTTTTTCCGGGAACGCCATGTCAAACGAGATCGCATCCGCACCCAACCAGTATCCGCTGCTGCCGCTGCGGGACGTGGTCGTGTTCCCGCACATGGTCATCCCGCTCTTCGTCGGACGTCCGAAGTCGATCAAGGCGATGGAGATCGCGATGGAAGCGGGCAAGAGCATCCTCCTCGTCGCACAGAAATCCGCGGCCAAGGACGAGCCGACCGCGGAAGACCTGTACAAGATCGGCTGCATATCCAACATCCTGCAAATGCTCAAACTCCCCGACGGCACCGTCAAGGTGCTCGTGGAAGGCAGCCAGCGCGCCCGGATCCAGAGCATCGACGATATGCGCAGTCACTACGTGGCCGAAGCCGCCGCAGTGCCCGCCGACGCGGGAGAAGTCACCGAGATCGAGGCGATGCGCCGGGCGCTGATCGCCCAGTTCGACCAGTACGTGAAGCTGAACAAGAAAATCCCGCCCGAGATACTCACTTCGCTTGCGGGAATCGAAGAGGCCGGGCGGCTCGCGGATACGATCGCGGCGCACCTGCCGCTCAAGCTCGAGCAGAAGCAACAGGTGCTGGAGATGTTCGAGGTCAAGGCTCGCCTCGAGCACCTGCTCTCGCAGCTTGAGACCGAGATCGACATACTCCAGGTCGAGAAGCGCATCCGCGGCCGCGTGAAGCGGCAGATGGAGAAGAGCCAGCGCGAGTACTACCTGAACGAGCAGGTAAAGGCCATCCAGAAGGAGCTCGGCGAAGGCGAGGACGGCGCCGATCTGGAGGAAATGGAAAAACGCGTCAAGGCCGCGCGCATGCCCAAGGAGGCGCGCAAGAAGGCCGAGGCCGAGCTGAAGAAGCTGCGTCTCATGTCGCCGATGTCGGCCGAGGCGACGGTGGTGCGCAACTACATCGAGACGCTCGTCAACCTTCCCTGGAAGAAGCGCAGCAAGATCTCGCGCGATATCGGGGCGGCAGAGAAGATCCTGGACGCCGACCACTACGGGCTGGAGAAGGTGAAGGAGCGGATCGTCGAGTATCTGGCGGTGCAGAGCCGCGTCGACAAGGTCAAGGCGCCGATCCTGTGCCTGGTGGGCGCGCCCGGGGTGGGAAAGACTTCTCTCGGACAGTCGATCGCCCGGGCGACCAATCGCAAATTCGTGCGCATGTCGCTGGGCGGCGTGCGCGATGAGGCCGAGATACGCGGCCACCGGCGCACCTATATCGGTTCCATGCCCGGCAAGATCCTGCAGAACATGACCCGCGTCGGCGTTCGCAATCCTCTGTTCCTGCTCGACGAAGTGGACAAGATGGGCATGGACTTCCGCGGCGACCCGTCATCGGCGCTCCTCGAAGTGCTCGATCCGGAGCAAAACCACACCTTCACGGACCACTACGTGGAAGTCGAGTACGACCTCTCGGAAGTGATGTTCGTCGCGACCGCCAACACCCTGAACATTCCGCCCGCGCTGCTCGACCGGATGGAAGTGATCCGCATATCCGGGTATACGGAGGACGAGAAGGTCAACATCGCCTCGCGTTACCTCTTGCCGAAGCAGCTCAAGAACAACGGGCTGAAGAAGGAAGAGGTATCGGTGTCGGAAGGGGCCCTGCGCGACATCATCCGCTACTTCACGCGCGAGGCGGGCGTGCGCAGTCTGGAACGCGAGATCTCCAAGATCTGCCGCAAGGTGGTCAAGCTGCTGGTGACCAAGGACAAGGAAAAGCGGGTCTTGGTCATCCCGAAGAACCTGGACAAGTTCCTCGGCGTGCGCCGCTTCAGCTACGGCATCGCGGAGAAGAAGAACCAGGTCGGGCAGGTGACGGGGCTTGCATGGACCGAGGTCGGGGGCGAGCTCCTCACGATCGAAGCCGTCACGATGCCGGGCAAGGGCAAGACCATCACGACCGGGAAACTCGGCGAGGTGATGCAGGAGTCGATCCAGGCCGCGCTCTCGGTCGTGCGCAACCGCTCGGCCAGGCTCGGCGTCCCGGAAGACTTCTACCAGAAAAACGACATCCACGTGCACCTGCCCGAAGGCGCGACGCCCAAGGACGGGCCGAGCGCCGGAATCGGCATCTGCACCGCGATGGTGTCGGTGCTGACGGGAATTCCGGTGCGGGCGGACCTCGCGATGACCGGCGAGATCACCTTGCGCGGCGAGGTGCTGGTGATCGGCGGGCTGAAGGAGAAGCTCCTCGCGGCGCACCGCGGCGGCGTCAAGACAGTGCTCATCCCCGACGAGAACGTGAAGGATCTGGCAGAAATCCCGGACAACATCAAGAATCGACTGGAAATTCTTCCGGTGAAATGGATGGACCAGGTGCTCGAGCTCGCTCTCGAGCGTCAGCCGGAACCGCGCAAGCCAGCGTCGGACGCGCCGCCGATTCCACCGGTCGCCGACGACAAGACTTCCTCAACGGTGGTCACTCACTAGATTGCTGCGGCGCGGAGCAATTCGCTCTGCACGCTCGTCCGCCGAAATTTCCGAGACTCCGCATCCGCGCCGGCCTGAAAAAGCTGGTGCGCGTCTTGCCGTCGATAAAAATTCGACGCTGCAGCCGCGAATGCTTGACACGATGCTTTTGCAATTGCTATATATTGCAAACGGGCGCGCGATGTCGCGCCCGCTCTCACGAACCGATCTCAGCCGCGGAATAAGCAAAGCCCAGTTTTCGCAAGCGCCGTTTCCTTTTTGGGAGGCGCCGGGAGACCGGTCTTCGCTGAGTCCACGGTCATCGCCCAGCTGGGAGGCGGGTTGTGCCCATTGATGCGTCATCAACCGAACTCCAAGGGGGCCGAATGAACAAGCTGGAAATCATCGATCACATCGCCAAGTCCGCCGACATCTCCAAGGCCGCCGCAGGACGCTCGCTCGACGCGGCCGTCACCGCGATCAAGACCGCGATGAAGAAAGGCAGCATGGTCACCCTGGTCGGTTTCGGAACGTTCTACGTCGGCCGGCGCGCGGCGCGCACCGGGCGCAATCCGCAGACCGGCATGGAAATCAAGATCAAGGCGGCAAGGGTTCCGAAATTCCGTCCTGGAAAAGCCCTCAAGGATGCAGTAAACTAGCAGCCCTTCCGGGATCGGCCCGGCGTTGTCTCGTTCTATTTTTTGCAGCGCCGGTGTTGCCGTGAAGGGGTGCTTAGCTCAGCTGGTAGAGCGTCGCCCTTACAAGGCGAATGTCGGCGGTTCGATCCCGTCAGCACCCACCATTCAACCCGCGGGAGAGTAGACGCGGAGCGGTAGTTCAGTTGGTTAGAATACCGGCCTGTCACGCCGGGGGTCGCGGGTTCGAGTCCCGTCCGCTCCGCCAGAATTCCAGCGATTCGCTTTTTTCGTCGAGAGACCATGTTCGATTTCGTCACCAGGCACAAGCGTCTCCTGCAGTTCGTGCTCGCGCTGATAATCGTGCCGCCGTTCGCGTTCTGGGGGATCCAGTGGACCCAGCGCGAAACGGCGGGCGCGGGCGAAGTCGCCAGCGTAGGCGGGCAGAAGATCACCGAGCAGGAATTCGGCGAAGCGCTGCGACAGCAGCAGGAACGCGTCCGCGGAATGCTCGGGCGGAACTTCGATCCGGCGATCTTCGATTCGCCCGCGCTCCGCCTGGAGCTGCTCGAGGGCATGATCTCGCAGCGGCTCATGATGCAGCACGCGGCGCGGAATCATCTCACCGTTTCCGACGAGATGCTCGTCGAGACGACGATGGCTATCCCCGCCTTCCAGGTGGACGGGAAATTCTCCAGGGAACGCTACGACGCGGCGCTTCGAAACGAGAGAATGAGCTCGGAGGCGTTCGACTCGGCATTGCGCCGCGATCTCCTGATGCAGCAGCTCACCGGCGCTTTGGCGGATTCCGGGCTCGTATCGAAGGCGGTCGCCCGCCAGTTTGCGCGGTTGCGCGCCCAGCAGCGCGAGATCGCCGAGCATCGAATCCAGGCCGACGCGCAGCTCGCGCAGTCCAAAATCACCGGAGACGCAATCCGCGCGTTCTACGACGGCAATCCCGCGCGCTTCCAGGTCCCCGAGGAGGTGGCCGTCGAATACCTCGTGCTGAGCACGGACGCCTTGATTGCCTCGGAGCAGGTCGGCGCAGACGAGATCAAGGCGTATTACGAGTCGAACATTTCCAAGTACGGCGAGCCGGAGCAGCGTCGCGCGAGCCACATCCTGATCGCGCTGAAGAGGGGCGCGGACGGCGCCGAAAAGGCGAGCGCACGGGAGCGCGCAGCGCAGATCCTCGCGCAATTGCGCAAGTCACCGGGGAGCTTCGCGGAGCTCGCGAAGAAAAATTCCGGCGATCCCGGCTCGGCGTCCCAGGGCGGCGACCTCGGCTTCTTCTCGCGCGGAATGATGGTGCGCCCATTCGAGGACGCGGCGTTCCGGCTCAAGCCGAATCAGATCAGCGACCTCGTCGAGTCGGATTTCGGCTTCCACATCATCAAGATTACCGGAATCAAGGCTGGGAAGATGAAGAGCCTCGAGGCCGCCCGGCCGGAAATCGAGCGCGAACTGAAAAAGCAGCGGGCCGGCAGGCGCTTTGCCGAAGCCGCGGAGGCGTTCAGCAACCTGGTCTACGAACAGCCCGAATCGCTGGCACCGGCCGCTGAAAGGTTCAAGCTCAAGGTGCAACGCGCTCAAGGAGTGACCCGCCAATCCGCACCCGTCGCCGCGCTGAACAACGCCCGGCTGCTCGCGGCGCTCTTCGCCGACGACTCGATCAAGAACAGGCGCAACACCGAGGCGGTCGAAACGGCCCCGAGCGTTCTGGTCTCGGCGCGCGTGCTCGATCACAAGCCGGCCAGCCAGCGCCCGTTCGACGACGTGAAAGACGGCATAGCCAAGCAGCTTGCCCAGCAGGAAGCCCTGATGCTCGCGAGAAGGCAGGGCGCGGAGCGCCTCGAAGAACTGAAAAAGGGCGATGCTTCGGCGCTGCGTTTCGGGGCGACTAGGCTCGTCAGCCGGGACGAACCGCAGGATCTGGGTGCCGAGGCCCTCTCGAAGGTCTTCGGCGCGGACGCGTCCAAGCTGCCGGTGTACGCCGGCATGGAATCGAACAACGGCTACGTGATCTATCGCGTCACCCGCGTCGTGGACGTTCAGCCGGACGAGACGCGACAGCGCAGCGTCCAGAGCGAGCTGGGGCGCGCGGGCGGGACGCAGGAATTCAAGTCCTTCCTCGACGGCCTGCGGGCGGACGCCAAGGTCGAGATCAACAGGGCGGTGCTGGAAAAAAAGACGCAGTAAGAGAGCTACTCGGATGCTCCGGAAGCGGGTATGGCGCCCACGACCGTATTGAATCCACCGTCGACGTAGATGATCTCGCCGGTCAGGCCGGCCGACAGGTCGGAGAGCAGAAACGCCGCCACGTTGCCCACGTCTCCCGTCGTGATGTTCCGGCGCAGTGGAGAATTCTCCTCGACGTACCTGAGGATCTTGCTGAATCCCGCTATCCCGCTCGCCGCGAGAGTCTTGATCGGGCCGGCCGAGACTGCGTTGACGCGGATGCCTTTCGGTCCGAGGCTCGCAGCGAGATAGCGCACGCTCGCCTCCAGGCTCGCCTTGGCGAGTCCCATGGTGTTGTAGCCCGGGACCACCCGATCGGCTCCGAGGTAAGTCAGGGTGACCAGGGCCGCAGGCCGTCCCTGCATAAGCGGCAGCGCGGCCTTGGCGAGCGCCGGAAAACTGTAGCTGCTCACGTCGTGCGCAATCCGGAACGCCTCCCGCGACAGGCCCTCGAGGAAATCGCCGGTGATCGCCTCGCGCGGCGCAAAGGCGATCGCGTGCACCAGTCCGTCGAGCGCGGTCCACTTCCTGCCCAGCTCGGAGAAGAGCGCCGCGATCTCGGCGTCGCTCGCTACGTCACAGGGGAAGACCAGCGTGCTTCCGAACTCCGCGGCCATCTCCGTGACGCGGTCCTTGAAGCGCTCGTTCTGGTAGGTGAACGCGAGCTCCGCGCCCTCGCGCCGGGCGGTTTTGGCGACCCCATAGGCGATCGAGCGATTGGAGAGCAGGCCCGTGATCAGCACGCGCTTGTCGGCGAGAAACCCCATCTTGCCCTGCCTTGTAGTCAGGATCGCGCGATTGTAGCGGATTCAGGTCAAGTCAAATCGTGAACCTGGTATTCCGTAAGCGCCGTACCCGGCAAGAATCGCCGCGGCGCGGCCATCGGTTTGCAGATCGCGCTTATGTGCGATGATTGGCATAGAATGCAATTCGTCCCATGCGTTACAAAACGAATCGTTGTTCCATCCGGGTGCTGGCGTTCACGGCGCTGGCTGGGCTCGTGCTCGTCGCCGGTTGCAGCAAGCCGCCCACGCGCGTGGGCGAGGGCGATCGGCTGCAGATCCTCCACATGGGCAACAAGTCCGACCCCCAGGAACTCGATCCGCACATCGTCCAGGGCGTGGGGGAGCACAACATCCTGCAGGCGCTGATCGAAAACCTGGTCACCGAGGACCCGACCGATTTGCATCCGGTGCCCGGGCAGGCGGAGAGCTGGGACATTTCGCCGGACGGCACGGTCTACACGTTTCACCTGCGTGCGGGCATCCGCTGGTCGAACGGCGATCCGGTGACGGCGAACGACTTCGTGCGCTCCTACCGGCGAGCGCTCACGCCGTCGCTGGGCTCGGAGTACGCCTACATGTATTTCGTCATGAAGGGCGCGGAGGATTACTACAAGGGCAAGACGCAGGACTTCTCGAGTGTCGGCGCGCAGGCGCTCGACGAGCGCACCCTGCGCATCACGCTCAACGGGCCGGTGCCGTATTTCCTGTCGCTGCTCAATCACTATTCGTGGTGGCCGGTGCATGTGCCGACGATCGCGCGGCACGGCGATCCCTATCAGCGCAATAACCGCTGGACGCGGCCGGGCAACTTCGTCGGCAACGGGCCCTTTGTGCTTGCGCGCTGGGACGTCGGCAACGTCATCGTGGTGAAGAAGAACCCGCTCTACTGGAATGCAGCAAGCGTGAAATTGAGTGAGGTCCGATTTTATCCGATCGAAAGCATCGACACGGAGGAGCGCTCGTTTCGTTCGGGACAGCTGCACCTGACCTACGAAGTCCCGCAGTCGAAGATTTCGGTCTACCGCAGGGACAGTCCGCAGCTGCTGCGCATCGATCCGTACCTTGGCGCGTATTTCTACCGCATCAACACGACGCGGCCGCAGTTCAGGGACAAGCGCGTGCGCCAGGCGCTGGCGATGGCGATCGACCGGAAGTCCATCGTCGAGAACGTCACGCGGGGCGGCCAGCTGCCGGCCTACTACTTCACGCCGCCGGACACGGTCGGTTACACGTCCCGCACCGCGATTCGCTATGACCCCGAGGGCGCGCGCAAGCTGCTCGCGCAGGCCGGATATCCCGGCGGCAAGGGGTTTCCTCCATTCGACATCCTGTACAACACGTCCGAGTCGCACAAGTCCGTCGCCGAAGCGATCCAGCAGATGTGGAAGAGGGAGCTGGGAATCGACGCGAGACTGCTCAACCAGGAATGGAAGGTCTATCTCGACACGGAAAAGCGCAAGGACTACGACGTGTCGCGCGCCGGTTGGATCGGCGACTACGCGGACCCGTCGACGTTCCTCGAGACGTTCCTTGCCGAGAGCGGAAACAACCGGACCGGATGGACGAATGCCGAATACGACCGCCTGCTCAAGGAGGCGTCCCGGCTCGGCGACCAGCAGACCCGCTACGAGCTGTTCCAGAAGGCCGAGGCGATCTTTCTCGACGAGATGCCGGTGATCCCGATCTATCACTACACGCGCGTTTACCTGCTCCGGCCTGAGGTGCGCGGCTGGAATGCCACGATTCTCGATCACCATCCCTATCCGTACGTATGGCTCGCGCCGCGACCGGAAGCATCTCTGGCGACGGCAAGCGCCGCAGCGCAGCGGCCCTGAAACGGCGAGCGCGCACCGCATGCTGCAATTGATCGCCCGCCGGATCCTCGAGA
>VBCT01000315.1 GCA_005882235.1 Betaproteobacteria bacterium | reverse complement strand
TCCGTCCGTGAACCAGGAGCAGGTGTAGGCCATGCCCGCTTCGTCGAGCCATTCCCGGTAGAAGTCCTGTCCCGGCCCGTAGTGAAAGCGCGCGTTCGCCTTCGCCTGAGAAATCGACGCGTTGCTGTATCGGAGTTCGTGCCACCAGTTGCGCACCTTGACGAGGAAAGTCGGCTCGCCGTCGAAGCCGGCGTCCATGCCCGCGCGGAAGGCGTGCGCGAGGCTGCCCTCGACATCGATATCGCCGTTGAAATAGGCCTCGAGAAAGCCGACGTGGCCGAACAGCAGCACGCGCCATGCGGCGCGGCCGTTGCGGATGAAGATGGTGACGTCCGGCGTGCGCTGGTGATTCTGCCAGGAGGAACCGTCGGCGAATACTAGGCGGAGACAGACCTGGGTCTTCGCGCCGATCTCCTCCATCGTCTTCTTGAATTGCGTGTTCATGATCCCTCTAGGGCCGATGTGCCATGCTGGGAGGAGCGATCTTGACATCTTTTCCAGGAGTTTTGAAGCCGCGGACCGCTTCTGCTAGTCTCTGGAGCCCCGTCCGGCCTGCCCCGACTCGAGTTCGAATGAAAAACGCCCTGCGCCCTTTCATCGCCGCGCTCGCCCTCGCTTGCGCCTGCGCGCATGCGCAGGCTCCGGCGGAGGCGCTGTTCCGCTCGATCGAGAACGGCGATTTCGACCAGTTCTCCCGCCTGGTCGACACCGGGATCGACCTTTCGACGAATAACAAGCTGGGCGAGACGCCCCTTTACGTCGCCGCCGAGAAAGGCCAGCTCGAGATGGCGAAGCTGCTCATCGCCAAGGGTGCCGACGCGAAGGCGCGCACGCCCAACGGCGAGACCGTGTTGCACGCCGCGGCCATGATCGAGAGCACGTCTCTCATGACTGCCTTGATCGAGGCGGGCGCCGATAAGAATTCTGCGAACAACGACGGCGAGACCCCGCTCCACTGGGCGGCCATGACCGGCACCTTTCTCGCGGTGAAGGCGCTCGCCGACGCGGGCGCGGATCTCGACGTCCAGGACGTGCGCCTGGCCAACACGGCGCTGCACGCCGCGGTTTCCCACGACGACATCGCGCTGATTCACTACTTGATCTCCAAGAACGTGCGCACCGACCTCCGCAACAACGCGGGCCTCACGGCATTCGAGCTCGCCCAATCCCGCGGCCGCGGCTCGGTGAAGCTCTTCGAGCGCTAGCGTGGTCCGCGACCGCCGGATCGTTTTCGCCGCGAGTTTCCTGCGCGCCGTCGCCAACGGCCTGATCGGGGTTCTGGCGGGGATCTATCTCGCGCAGCTCGGCCTCGAGCCGGCGGCCTGGGGCGCGGTCCTCGGCGCCGGGATCGCCGGCACGGCGGTGGGCGCCGCGGGGGTCATGTTCTGGGGCGACCGCATCGGCCGCAAGCGCTGGCTGGTCGGGCTCGGGGTGCTCGCCGCAGCGGGCGGCATCGTCTTTGCCTTTTCCTCCCAGATCGTCGTGCTCGGCGTCGCCGCGTTTCTCGGCATGCTGAACTCGCTCGGCAAGGACCGCGCTGCGGCGCTCGCGATCGAGCAGGCGATCCTGCCCTCTACCGGCGACGATGCCGACCGCACGCGCGCCTTCGCGTGGTACAACGTGATCCAGGACGTGGGGCACGCCCTCGGTGCCGGATTCGCGGTGCTTCCGCCGCTGTTGCGCGATTTCGCCGGGGTGGATCCCCTGGATTCGCTGCGCGCGGCAGTCACCCTCTACGCGGCTCTCTACGCCGCGACGGCGGTTCTCTACCTCGGCCTGTCGGCGCAGGCGGAGTCGCCGACGGCTGCGCTGCGCGTCGAGGTGAGCCCGCAAAGCCGCTCTATCCTCGCGAAGATGTCCTTTCTCTTCGCGCTGGACAGCTTCGCCGGCGGCTTCCAGGGCAGCGCGCTCTTCGCGTATTTCTTTCACGCGCAGTTCGGCGCGTCCGAGGCGGCGATCGGCATGCTCTTCGTGGGCGCGCGCATCATGAACGCGTTCTCGCACCTGGGAGCAGCGTGGCTCGCCGCGCGCATCGGCCTCGTGAACACCATGGTGTTCA
>VBCT01000314.1 GCA_005882235.1 Betaproteobacteria bacterium | reverse complement strand
AGACCTGCGGGACCTTTCGCACGTCCACGTTCCTGAAGCCCGCGACCTTGAGGACATTGTCGCAAGCGCTTGCGTCACTGAAACGGAAGAACGGCGGCCCCGGCGGCAGCGGCACGTCGGGATTGCCGTGCTTCCGGATCGCATCGAGGATGATTCCGAAGCCCACCGCCTCCTCCGGTTTCGCCCAGACCGTGAAGGCGTATCTGCCGCCGGCGTCCAGAACGCGGAAGGCCTCGGCCACGGCGCGTTCCGGCTGGGCCAGATGCAGCATGCCGAAGTTCATCACCACCGCGTCGAAGCTGCCCTCCGGAAACTGCAACGCCTCGGCGTCGCCCTCCCGGAACTCCAATTCCGGATTCTGCGAGCGCGCGAGTTCCACCATCGCCGATGAAAAATCCAGCGCCGCGACACGCGCCCCGCGGGCCGCGGCTGCCGCCGCCGCGTAGCCCGGGCCGCTCGCCACGTCGAGCGTGCGCGCGCCCGAGCGCACCCGCGCGGAGTCGAGCAGCGGATCGACGGCCTGGCGCGTGAGGCTTCCGAATGCGTCGTCGTAGTAGCGGGCGGCGGCCTGCCAGCCCGCATGCTCGAGCGTACGAAACGCCACGGGGTCGGGGGCGAGCGCCGCCATCTGCTTGCCGCGCCTTAGCCGCGGCGCGCGCCGCGCGCGCGCACCGGCGCGAACGAAATCGGCGTGCGCACGGCACACGCCGCCCCTTGGCTCCTGGGGGTCACTTGATCGCTGTCGCGACCGGCTTGCCTTTCTCGACGACGTAGGTCGCGAGCACGACTGCCTTGCCCTTTCCGACGTTCTTGCCGTCGTGGACCACGCCGGCCGGGACGAAGAACACCTCGCCCGCCTTGAGCGTCCTCGGCGGCTGGCCGTCCACGAGGAGCTGCAGCGTGCCGTCCACGACGTAGCCGAGTTCCTCGCCGGGGTGCGTGTGCCGTCCGGCCTGCCCGCCGGGAATGAATTCCGCGCGAGCCACCACCGCGTGCCGCCCCTGGGCCGTGAGGTCCTGGTCCTGCAGGACGGTGCGCGTAAAACCGGGCTGCTGCGCATTCAGCAGGCCGACTCCGGCCCCCAGCGCCGCGGCGGCGAGGGCCGTTGCTATCGTCAGTTTCTTCATGCTTGTCTCCTCCGTTTGTTGGTCGTCGAAAAAAAAAGATCAGACGAGGGCGAACCGCAGCGTGCCCAGCTTCTCGATCGTCGTGGTCAGCCTGTCCCCCGCCTTGAGCCACACTTGCTTCTCCTTGGGATAGCCCGCGATCACGCCCTCGGGGGTGCCGGTGTAGATGACGTCGCCGGGCAGGAGCGTCATCAGCGTCGAGGCGTAACTGATGATCGTCGCGCAGTTGTGCACCATGTCGCTCGTGTTCGAGGACTGGCGCACTTCTCCGTTCACCGTGCCCTCTATCTTGAGGTTGTTCGGATCGGGGATCTGGTCGGCCGTCACGAGGTAGGGACCGAGCAGCCCGAAGCCGTCGCAGGTCTTGCCGATCATCCACTGGCTCGAGCGCGACTGCAGGTCGCGCGCGGTGAAGTCGTGGCCGATGCAGTAGCCGAACACGTAGGAGAGCGCCTCGGCTTCGCTCACGTTGCGGGCCTTCCTTCCCATCACGATCACCAGCTCGGATTCGTAGTCGAAGCGCTCGGCGGGCACCGCCGACACGCGCACCGTTCCCTGATGGGCGTTGAGCGCATTGTTGAACTTGTTGAAGAACACCGGCTGCTTCGGCGGCGTCGCGCCCATCTCGCGCGCGTGCTTCGCGTAGTTCACGCCGACGCAGAGGATCTTCTCCGGGTTGGTCACGCATGGTCCGAACTCGGCGCGGTCCTCGGCGACGAAAAACTCCGGGGTCCTGCGCGCGAGCGCCACCTTGACGAGCTCGGTGAGTCCGCGGTCGCCGCGGCGGATGAGATCGTCGATCGTGGTCGGCGCGGGGCTGCGGACGAAGAATTTTGCCGTCTTGGCGACGTCGAGTATCCCCAGGTCGGTCTTCACCCCCAGGCTGTAGGCGTCGCCGCCGCGCAGGGTGACGAAGGTCATCCTCTTTTGCGCAGCGGGCGAGCCCGGGCTCGCGCCCGGCCCGGCGCCCTGCGCGAGGGA
>VBCT01000313.1 GCA_005882235.1 Betaproteobacteria bacterium | reverse complement strand
CGATACGATATGGCTTTCGCCGGATATTCGAGTGCAGTCTTATCTCGAATACAGCTCGACCACCAGACTTTCGTTGATCGTGGAAGGCAGATCGGAACGTGCCGGAAGCGCCTTGAACGTGCCTTTCATTTCCTTTGCATTGACCTCGATCCATTCCGGAAAACCGCGCGTTTCGGCCGCAGCGACCGAGCCCTTGACGCGAAGCTGCTCTTTCGTCTTCGGTGCAACTTCAACGCTGTCGCCCGGCCGCACCTGGTAGGAAGGCATGTTGACGCGCTTGCCGTTTACGAGGATGCCGTTGTGCCGCACGATCTGGCGCGCCTCGGTGCGGCTCGCACCGAACCCCATGCGGTACGAAACGGTATCCAGGCGCGACTCCAACAGCTGCAGAAGACGCTCGCCCGTAACGCCTTTGCTGCGCGAGGCCTCTGCATAGGTCTTGCGGAACTGGCGCTCGAGGAGCCCGTATATGCGGCGCAGCTTCTGCTTCTCCCGCAGCTGCTTGCCAAAATCGGACATGCGGCCGCCGCTTTTCTGTCCGTGCTGCCCCGGCGCATAGCTGCGGCGCTCGATCGCGCACTTGTCGGTGAAGCATTTCTCGCCCTTGAGGAAGAGCTTCTCCCCCTCGCGACGGCACTGGCGGCACTTGGCATCGAGATCTCGGGCCATGCGTATTCCTTCTATATGCGCCGTTTTTTCGGCGGCCTGCACCCGTTGTGGGGTACGGGCGTCACATCCGCGATGCTGCTGATCTTGAGACCCAGTGCATTGAGGGCGCGCACGGCCGATTCTCGCCCGGGGCCCGGCCCCTTGATGCGCACCTCGAGATTCTTTACGCCGCACTCTTGGGCTGCGCGGCCAGCCTGCTCGGCCGCAACCTGGGCGGCGAACGGCGTCGATTTCCTCGAGCCCTTGAAGCCAGCGGCGCCCGAGGTCGCCCACGCCAAGGCGTTGCCTTGGCGATCGGTAATGGTGACGATGGTGTTGTTGAATGAGGCGTGAATGTGGGCGATGCCCTCAGCCACGTTTTTTTTCACCTTCTTGCGAACGCGTGCTGCGGCGGTCGGCGCGACAGGCGGTTTTGCCATGTGCGGGATCCTCGTTTGCTCAGCCGGCTTTCGGGGCGGCGGCGGTAATCTTGACCGCGGCCTTGCGCGGACCCTTCCGCGTGCGCGCGTTGGTGCGGGTACGCTGGCCGCGAACCGGCAGTCCCTTGCGATGACGGGTGCCGCGATAGCAGCCGAGGTCCATCAGCCGCTTGATATTCATCGACACCTCGCGGCGCAAGTCGCCCTCGACGGTAAATCGTGCGACCTGCTCGCGCAAACGCTCCATGTCTGACTCCGACAAGTCTTTGATTTTAGATTCCTTATTGACCTTGGCTGCGCCGCAGATCGCCTGCGCGCGCGAGCGACCGATGCCAAAGATCGCCTGGAGCGCGATCTCGGCATGCTGGTGATTCGCAATGTTGACTCCCGCTATGCGGGCCATACGCTGCTCCGTCTATCCGCCGAAAAGGAAACCCGAAATTATAACGTGAAATCCGTCCGTTAACTACCGATTTGCTACCCCTGCCTCTGCTTGTGGCGGGGTTCCTTGCAGATGACGCGCACTACCCCCTTACGGCGCACGATCTTGCAGTTGCGGCAAATCTTTTTCACAGAGGCAAGTACTTTCATGCGTGCTTCCTTTCGATCGGTTCACTTCGCGCGGAATATGATGCGTCCGCGAGTCAGGTCGTAGGGTGTCAACTCGACCGTCACCTTGTCTCCGGGGAGAATCCGGATGTAGTGCATGCGCATCTTCCCGGAGATGTGGCCCAGGATGACGTGTCCGTTTTCCAGCTTGACGCGGAAGGTCGCGTTGGGCAGGGTCTCCATGATCTCTCCCTGCATCTGGATCACGTCTTCCTTCGCCATATTCGCTACAATCCCCCTCCCCTGAAGCCCCCCTTCTTGAGCAAGCTCTCGTACTGGTGCGTCATGATGTAGGCCTGCACCTGCGCCATGAAGTCCATGGTCACCACGACGATGATGAGGAGCGAGGTGCCGCCGAAGTAGAACGGCACGTTCCACCTCAGGATCAGGAACTCGGGCAGCAGGCAGACCAGGGTCACGTAAATGGCTCCTGCAAGGGTCAGTCTCAAGAGGATCTTCTCGAGATATTTCGCCGTCTGCTCGCCGGGCCGGATGCCGGGAACGAAGGCGCCCGACTTCTTCAGATTGTCCGCCGTCTCCTTCGGATTGTATTGCAGCGCCGTATAGAAAAAGCAGAAGAAAACGATCGCGCTTGCATAGAGCATGACGTACACGGGTTGGCCCGGCGTAAGCGTGGATGCGAGGTCCCTGATCACCAGGCTGAATGCCGCCCCGACTTGCCCCTTCGACAGCAGTTCCCAGGTGTTGCTGCCTGCGACACCGCTCGTAAACCAGCCGGCAATGGTCGCGGGGAACAGGATGATCGATGAGGCGAAAATCGGCGGTATGACGCCCGACATGTTGAGCTTGAAGGGCAGGTGCGAGGCCTGTCCGCCGTAGACCTTGTTGCCGATCTGACGCTTGGCGTAGTTGACCAGGATCTTCCTCTGACCTCGCTCGACGAAGCAGACGGCCCACGTCACCAGAACGACGGCGATT
>VBCT01000312.1 GCA_005882235.1 Betaproteobacteria bacterium | reverse complement strand
AAATGAGTCAGGCGATTCCAGCGGTTGCGATGGTAGGCGGCGTAGACCGCCATCTGCTGATCGAGAGTCTTCATCCGCCCTCCGTGTGCCGGCCTATCTTACCGCTATAATTCAAAACCTTGCGTTTAATCCTGGCGCTTCATGCTGCTTACCCACGGCAGTTCCGATGCGGTGCTGCCTGCGGTTGCGCTGACCGTCGGCAATTTCGACGGCATCCATCGCGGCCACCAGACGATGCTCGAGCGCCTGCCCCATCCGCGCGAGTTCTTCTCGCCGCGGGCGGCACCCACGCGCCTGACCTCGCTGCGCGAAAAACTCGAGCTGCTCGCGGCGCACGGAGTAGAGCGCGTGCACGTTCAGCGTTTCAGCCGCTCGTTCGCAGCCCTCGCGCCGGAAGCGTTCGTCGAGCAGGTGCTCGCGAAACGGCTCAGGGCTCGCTGGCTCCTGATCGGCGAGGACTTTCGTTTCGGAGCGAAGCGCGTCGGCGATCTCGCCTTGCTGAAGACGCTGGGCGATCGCTACGGATACGAAGTCGAAACCATGCCGACGGTGATGCACGCCGGCTCGCGGGTATCGAGCTCGGCGGTGCGCACCGCCCTCGCCGCAGGCGACCTCGCGGCGGCCGAGACTCTGCTCGCGCGGACCTACAGCATCAGCGGGCGCGTGGTCCACGGAAGAAAGCTCGGACGCGAGCTGGGGTTCGCCACCGCCAACGTGCAACTGAAGCACAATCGCCCTCCGCTCACCGGCATCTACGCGGCGAAGGTGCACGGCATCGGGGCCGCGGCGCGCCCGGCCGTCGCGAGCCTCGGCGTTCGGCCCACGATCACGGCGAACGGGCGCGCGGTGCTCGAGGTTCACGTGTTCGATTTCTCGGGCGATCTCTACGCCGCGCACGTGCGCGTCGAATTTCTGCACAAGATCCGCGACGAGGAGAAATATCCCGATCTCGAGACCTTGAAGACCCAGATCGCGCGCGACTGCGAGGCCGCCAAGAGCTTCCTCATGGATCACCGCAATGCCTGAGAACAAGACCGACTACAAGAAGACGCTGAACCTTCCGGATACGCCCTTTCCCATGCGCGGTGACCTCGCGAAGCGCGAGCCGCACTGGGTCGAGGAATGGCAGGAGAAGAGGATTTACGAAAAGATCCGCGAGGCGAGCCGAGGAAGGCCGAAGTTCGTGCTCCACGACGGCCCACCCTACGCCAACGGCGACATCCACATCGGCCAGGCGGTCAACAAGATCCTCAAGGACGTCGTCGTGAAGTCGCGCAACATGGCGGGCTTCGACGCGGTCTACGTTCCCGGCTGGGACTGCCACGGCATGCCGATCGAAGTGCAGATCGAGAAGACCTACGGCAAGAACATTCCCGTGGAAAAGACCCTGAGCCTCGCCCGCGCGTATGCGGCCGAGCAGATCGAGCGGCAGAAGAAGGACTTCCAGCGCCTGGGCGTGCTGGGCGACTGGAATAACGCCTACACGACCATGGCATTCAAGAGCGAGGCCGACGAGATCCGCACGCTCGGCAAGCTGCTGGAGAAAGGTTATATCTATCGCGGGCTGAAACCGGTGAACTGGTGCTTCGATTGCGGCTCGGCGCTCGCCGAGGCCGAGGTCGAATACATGGACCGCACCGATCTTGCGATCGACGTGGGATTTCCGTTCGCCGAGGGCGGCAAGGTGGCGAAGGCGTTCGGCCTGCCCCAGCTGCCGACGGACAAGGGCTGGATCCTCATATGGACCACCACGCCTTGGACGATTCCCGCGAACCAGGCGCTCAACGTCCATCCGGATTTCATCTACAACCTCGTCGAGACTGAGCGCGGCCTGCTGATCCTCGCCGCCGACCTGGAGAAGGCCTGCCTCGAGCGCTACCAGCTGAAAGGCAGGACGCTCGCCTCCTGCAAGGGCGAGAAGCTCGAGCTGATCGGCTTCCGCCATCCCTTCTACGACCGCCTCGCGCCTGTTTACCTCGGCGAGTACGTGACCCTGGAGCAGGGTACGGGCATCGTCCACAGCGCTCCGGCTTACGGCGTCGATGACTTCATCTCCTGCCGCCGCTACGGCATGAAGGACGAGCAGATTCTCGCTCCGGTGCTGGGCGACGGGAAATACGCTTCTTCGCTGCCGTTTTTCGGCGGACTGGACATCTGGACTGCGAATTCCAGGATCGTCGAGAAGATCCGCGAAGCGGGCGCCCTGTTTCATTCGGAAAAGCACCAGCACAGCTATATGCACTGCTGGCGCCACAGGACCCCGATCATCTACCGCGCCACGACGCAGTGGTTCGCGGGTATGGACGAGGTGCCCGGATACAAGGGCACGAAACCCGCGGAAACTCTGCGCGCGACCGCGCTGCGAGGGGTGGAAGCGACGCGCTTCTACCCTTCCTGGGGCCAGGCGCGCCTGCACGGCATGATCGCCAACCGGCCCGACTGGACGCTCTCGCGCCAGCGCCAGTGGGGCGTGCCGATGCCCTTCTTCATCCACAGGGAGACCGGCGTCCTGCACCCGCGAACCGTGGAACTGCTCGAAGCCGTTGCGAAGAAGGTGGAGCAGGGCGGAATCGAAGCGTGGCAGCGCATCGATGCCAGGGAATTGCTCGGCCCCGAGTCCGCGCAGTACGAAAAGGTGAAGGACACGCTGGACG
>VBCT01000311.1 GCA_005882235.1 Betaproteobacteria bacterium | reverse complement strand
GTTCAATCCACCGTCGCTCCCGAAGCCTTGACGATGGGCACCCATTTCGCGAGATCTCTCTGGATCAGTTTGCCGAACTCGGCGGGCGGAATCTGCGGCATCAACTCGAACCCCAGGTTGCTCAGCTTTTCACGCACGGCCGGATCTTTCATGATGTTCGCCATTTCGCCGTAGAGGCGCTCCAAGACCGGAGCCGGCAGCCCGGCGGGACCGGCGTATCCGAACCAGACCGTGACTTCGTAGCCTTTCAATCCCGATTCGTCCAGCGTCGGCACGGCCGGAAAGAACGGCGTACGGATCTTGCTCGTCGCCGCGAGCGCTTTCAGGCGCCCATCGCGCACTTGAGAAATAACCGTGGGCGTATTGAAAAAACCCATCGTCACTTCTTTCGACATCACCGCCGTGATTCCCTGCGGCGCGCCTTTGTAGGGGACGTGAACCACGTCGATGCCGGCCATCGCGGCGAACAGGATGCCCGAGAGATGGTGGCTGGTGCCGTTGCGCTTTCGCCTGCGCGATCACGTCCTGCGCAGTTTTCGCGGGATTGCTCGGATGCACGATCATGAGATTGGACACTTCACCGATCACGGTGATCGGCGTGAAATCCTTGACCGGGTCGTAACCCGGCTTGGAGTAAAGCCCGATGTTGATCGCGTGAGTGCTGCTCGTTATGAGGGCGATGGTGTACCCGTCGGGCGCCGCCCGCGCGACCTGCTGCAGGGCGCTCGTGCCGCCCGCACCGGGGCGGTCGTCCACGATGACGGGCTGGCCCAGGCGCTTGGCGAGTTCCGCGCCGATCATGCGGGACAAAATGTCGGAAGTGCTGCCGATGGCGAGCGGCACCACCAGCGTAATCGGTTTCGAAGGGTAGCTCTGGGCTATGGCGCCCTTGGCGATGAGAGAGGCGACAAGGAGTACCACAAGTTTTTTCATGTTGTTATTGCTCCGGGTTGAACAATCAGCGAAACACGTAGATCGGGCTCGACCAGATCAGGTGCCCGTCTTCCTGGGTGACGCAGACGTAGAGCGCGTTGTCGCGGGCGTCCTGGAGCCGGATTCTGCGCCTCAGCTGCATCCGTGCGGCGGGATTTTCGTCGGGAAGCCTGTACAGCCGCATCCGGCGCCGGATGCCGCCGCCTGAGCCGAGCACGATGTCCTCGCGCCCGATGTCCGCGATCCGCACCTGCGCTTTCACCAGAGCGGTGGCTATCGAGAGAGTGCCGGAACTGGCATCGCCAAGGACGATGTCGGCGCCGCCGAAACCGCCGGTCGTAAGGGCTGTCCACTTCAGCTCATCCGGAGCTACGCGATCAATTTTCTTGTCGAGGTTCCACATGTTGATCGGCGACACGCGCTCGAACGTGTTGCCGCGAAGCTTCGCCCCGCCGTCCCAGACCGACTGTCGCCCGCGTCCGCGGTATTCCGAGCCTTCCCAGATGAGCCGGATGCGCCTGCCGAGTTCCTCCGCCTCGAAGGGGCGCACCGTCTCCACCAGTTCCAGCCGGTTGCGGATCTCGACGCGCTCGATCGGCGCCGAGGCGACGATGTCGATCTCGAAGCTGACCTCGCGATCGCCCGTGCGCAGGATATCGCCCATCATGGCCGATCTCACCCTGCGCGACCCGATCGCGCCCAGGTTCGGGTCCTGCTCGAACAGCTCCGCGTCGCTGTCGAAGGCCACGCGCGTGTCGAGAATCATGCGGCAGCCCGTGGTGGCGTAATGGTGGCGGCGGCGCATCGCGTCGAACAATCCCCTGCGGCTGAGTTCCGGGGCGAGCAGGCAGGTCAGACCGCCGTAGGCGCCGAACAGCGACGCGCCGGGATGGCTCGCCCCATGGCGGCCCTTGTGGCCGTCGGAGTTCGCCACGATGCCGACGCGATAGCCTTGTTCGAGCGCGTCCTCGATCAGCCATTCGAAGGTGCCCCAGTCGGAATGCACTTCGACGCTGCGCTCGATGCGCGCATCGTGGCTCATCCTGATGTCGGCGTAGCGACCGCCGATGTGTGCGAACACGACGCAATCCTCGTCCTTCAGCACGCGGAACAGATCGTCGGAGCTGTTTGCGTCGGTCGCGAGATCGGAGAGATCTTCCACCAGCGCGTGGTGCGAGCGGCGGATCTGACGGCCTTCGCGCATGAACAGCACATTGCGGTCACCGCCCAGGCCCGTGTTTCCCGACCATTCGTAGCCCGGAAAGATGATGAAGCCACCGTCGCGATTGTATTCTGCGGTGAGGCGGTTCAACTCCTCCCAGAACGGCGTCGTGATCTGGAAGTCGTTGCCCTGGTGGCTCATGGCGTCGAGGAAAGCGCGATCGCGCGCAAACTCGATGAGTTCGCGCGCCGAATTCGTGCCGATGGTCTCCTCGGACTGGCCGTGAAGGTCCGCCCAGTACGGCAGCAGCGCCGAGTCGGCGACGATGCGCAACGGATTCGACACGCACACCGTGTGCCCGGAGGCATCGAGCACTTCGACGTGCAGCTCGCCAGTCGCGTTCACCGACAGTCCCCCAATGCGATGCGCGAACCCACCGCGACGCGCCTCGATGCTCGCCGGAAGTCCCGCGACCGGCACGTTCGCCCTGAGGCCAAACGTGCCGTCGACGAGATGGCTCGGATTGCCCCACTTGTCCTCGCCTTTGAAGCCGAGCGAGAACGTCTGGCCTGCGCGACGCACAGTCGGCAGGATGGCCTTGTAGAGCACCGGTGGTCCGGCGACGATAGCAACCACCGGCTGCACAGGCAGCTCCACGTAGTTGTAGGCGGCGAACGCATCCACCAGGACCTTGAACTCGAAAGTGGGCTCGTGGAACGTCTGCATGCGTAGCCCAGGAGAACCGCCCCGGGTATCGCCCAGGCGCACGGTGATGGTGTCGCCTTCGCGCAGGAAGCCGCGCTGCACGCGAATGAGGAGGGTCCTATCCCAGGGTCGGATGTTGCCCTTCTGCTCGTAACGCAGCTCCAGCACCGCGCCGTTCGAGGCTTCGGCGGTGACGTAATTCCATCCCTTTGGGTCGTTGAACTGCGGCCTGCCCGCGTCGGAGGCGAACCGCTGCACGATCTTCAGCGAACCGGTGTCGTCGATGCCGAAGTAGCCCGCGGTGTATGTGAGCGTGATGGAGGCGAAGCTGCCGGCTTCGAATTCGCCGGTGGGTGT
>VBCT01000310.1 GCA_005882235.1 Betaproteobacteria bacterium | reverse complement strand
TCGCTCGGCCGGCCAGCGTTGCAGCTCGCTTCGCGTCCTGTACCTGCAGGAGGAAATCGCGCCGGCGGTGCTCGAGATGCTGCAGGGTGCGATGGCGACGCTGCGCATCGGCGATCCCGCCGATCCTGCGACCGACGTCGGACCGGTGATCGACGCGCAGGCGCGCAAGGAATTGGCGGAATACATTTCCGATCTGCGCTCGCGCGCGAAGCTGATCGCCGAGTCCGGCCCTGTCCCGGCTGCCGGCACCTACGTCGCTCCCGTGGCGTTCGAAATCGGGTCGATACGCGAGGTTCCCGGGGAGCGCTTCGGCCCCATCCTTCATGTAGCGCGATTCCCGCTCGAAGACCTCGACCGGGTGGTCGAGGACATCAATGCGACGGGATACGGGCTCACGATGGGCGTGCACACCCGCGTCGACTCGCGCGCCGAGCGCATTCGCGCGCGCTCGGCGGTCGGCAACCTCTACGTCAACCGCAACATGATCGGCGCGGTGGTGGGCGTGCAGCCGTTCGGCGGCGAGGGGCTGTCCGGGACCGGGCCGAAGGCGGGCGGCCCGAATTACCTCGTGCGATTCACGACCGAACGCGTTTTTACGGTGAACACCGCGGCGGCGGGCGGCGATCTCGGCCTGCTGGCCGGAACCGCCGGCGCCGCGACATGACCTCCTTTCGTCACGCCTTGCGGCGCGTGCTGCCTGGTTATAATGCCGGCACTCTCCCGATGCGTCCGCCCTTTCTCGCCCTGAACGACCAGACAGGATCCTCGCTGCATCCATGGCGGAAGACATCATTCTCGAAACGCGCGGCCTGAGGAAGGAGTTCAAGGGCTTCGTCGCCGTCAGCGACGTCAGCCTCAAGGTCAGGCGCGGACGCATCCACGCGCTGATCGGCCCCAACGGCGCGGGCAAGACCACCTGCTTCAACCTGCTCACGCACTTCCTTACCCCGACCCGCGGCCAGATCTTCTATAACGGGCGCCAGATCACGGGCTCCAGCCCCGCCGCGATCGCGAGGCTGGGGCTGGTCCGGTCTTTCCAGATTTCGGCGGTGTTTCCGCATCTCACGGTCCTGGAGAACGTGCGCATCGCGCTCCAGCGCAAGCGCGGCCGCTCGTTCGATTTCTGGCGAACGGACCGGAGTTTGCGCGACCTGAATTCGCGCGCGCGGGAGCTGCTGGACGCGGTGGGCCTGTCGGCGTTCGAAGGGTCGATCGCGGTGGAGCTGCCCTACGGGCGCAAGCGCGCGCTCGAGATCGCGACCACGCTCGCGCTCGATCCGGAAATGATGCTCCTCGACGAGCCGACGGCCGGCATGGCGCACGCGGACGTGGAGCGCATCGCTGCGCTCATCCGGCGCGTCGCCGCCAACCGCACCGTGCTCATGGTCGAGCACAACCTCGGCGTCGTCGAGAACCTCTCCGATCACATCACGGTGCTCTCGCGCGGCGAGATCATCGCCGAGGGCGACTACCGCTCGGTGTCCGGTCATCCGGAAGTGATCAAGGCCTACCTGGGTTCCGAGCATGCCTGAGACGGCGCTGCTTTCCGTCGCCGACCTGAACGCGTGGTACGGGGAATCGCACATCCTGCACGGTGCGCAGCTCGAGGTGCGCCGCGGGGAAGTGGTGACGCTGCTCGGCCGCAACGGCGTCGGCAAGACCACGACTCTCAAGGCCATCATGGGCATGGTCGCTCGCCGGGAGGGCTCGATCCGCTTCGAGGGCACGCAGATCATCGCGCTGCCCTCCGATCGCATTGCCCGCCTCGGAGTCGCGTTCTGCCCCGAGGAGCGCGGCATCTTCGCGAGCCTCGACGTTCACGAAAACCTCCTG
>VBCT01000089.1 GCA_005882235.1 Betaproteobacteria bacterium | reverse complement strand
AAGAAGCCCGAGGGCCTCACCAGCAGCACGCCGATGATGAGCCCCAGGGCCACCGAGAGTTTGAGGTCGTTGCCGATCACGTAGGCGCCGAGCACGTTCTCGAGCACGCCGACCACGAAGCCGCCGACCACGGCGCCGCCGGGGCTGTCGATGCCGCCGAGCAGCGCCGCGGCGAACGCGTAGAGCAGGATGCCGCCCATCATGTTCGGATCGAGGTACACGATGGGCGCGATCATCATGCCGGCGACGGCGCCGACGGCGGCCGCGAGCCCCCAGCCGAGGGCGAGCATCCAGCCCACGCGAATGCCCACCAGCCGGCTCGATTCCGGGTTCTGCGCCACGGCGCGCATTGCGAGTCCCAGCGGGGTGAAGCGGAAGAAGACATAAATCAGCGCCAGTACCACCAAGGTGACGCCGATTGCGCCGAGCTCGTGCGAGGAAACGTAAGTATTGCCGAACAAAGGCTCCTTGGGGAACGGGCTCGGGAAGGTCTTGATGGTGTAGCTGTAGATCCAGCCGGTCGCGCTGTTGAGGATCACAAGCAGCGCGATGAAAATGACCACGATCGCAAGCACTGGTGCGTTCTCGACCGGCCGGATCACCACGCGCTCGATCACCACGCCCAGTGCGAACGCGAGCAGCACGGTGAGCAGGAAGGCCGGCCAGTAGCCCATGCCGGCGTTGATCAGGCTCCAGGCGGCGTAGGTCGAGAACATCGCCATCTCGCCCTGCGCGAAGTTCACCAGGTGCGTCACCTGATAGATCATCACCAGTGCGAGCGCGAGACTGGCATAGATGCCGCCGGTGGCGAGCCCCGAGAGAACCTGATGGATGAAGGCGTCCACGGTCCTCCTCCTAGTATCCGAGATACGAACGCCGCACGGCGTCGTCGCGTTTGATCTCAGCGGCGGCACCGGAAAGCACGACCCGTCCGGTCTCGATGAGGTAGGCACGGTTGGCGAGGGCTAGCGCCATCGCGGCGTTCTGCTCGACCAGCAGAATGCTCACCCGCTCGCGCTGGTTGACGGTCCGCATGATCTCGAAAAGCTCGCGCACGAGGAGCGGCGCCAGCCCGAACGACGGCTCGTCGAGCAGAAGCAGCTTCGGCCTGAGCATCAGCGCGCGCGCTACCGCGAGCATCTGCTGCTCGCCGCCCGAGAGCGTGCCGGCCTGCTGGCGCAGGCGCTCCTTGAGGCGCGGGAAGTAGGTAAAGACGCGCTCCAGGTCCGCTTCGACCGTCGCCCGGTCCTTGCGCGTGTAAGCGCCCAGTCTCAGATTCTCCTCGGTCGTCAGGTTGACGAAGGTGCCGCGGCCGTCGGGCACGTGGGCGATGCCCAGCCGCACGATGTCCTCGGTCAAACGGCCGTCAATGCGCGCGCCGCCGAACCGCACATCGCCCTCGGTCTTCACCATGCCGCACAGCGCGCGCAACGTGGTCGTCTTGCCGGCGCCGTTGGCGCCGAGTACCGCGGTGATCGAGCCCTCGTCGATCGCGAAGTCTATGCCGTGCAGCACCCGGGTCGGGCCGTACGAGGCGCGCAGGCCCTTCACTTCGAGCAAGGCCATCAGGGTGCGCTCCCCAGGTAGGCCTGAACCACTTCCGGGTGGGCACGCACCTCGTCGGGCGTGCCCTCGGCGATCTTGCGCCCGAAGTCAAGCGCCACTACAAGATCGGAGATGCCCATCACCAGGTTCATGTGGTGCTCGACCAGTAGGATGGTCACGCCGAGCCGGTCGCGGATGTCGCGGATCACCGCGCCGAGAACGCCGACTTCCTCGTGGTTGAGGCCGCTCGCCGGCTCGTCGAGCAGCAGCAGCGTCGGGTCGCTCGCTAGGGCGCGCGCGAGCTCGACCCGTTTCTGCGTGCCGATGGGCAGATCCGATACTCTTGTCCCGGCAACCGCCTTGAGGCCAAGGAATTCGATGAGCGCGCTAGCCTTGTCGGTCGCCGCGCTCTCGTGGCGCCCCACGCCCGGCAGCCGCAGAGCGTTGGATAGGAAGCCGCTGCGCATGCGGCAGTGGTGGCCGATCATCACGTTGTCGAGCACCGTCATGGTGCCGAACAGCGCCAGGTTCTGGAACGTCCGTCCGATACCGAGCGCGGCGATTCGGTGCCGCGGAACGCGAAGCAGAGACCTTCCGTCGAATACGATGTCTCCGCAGTCGCATTCGTAAAGGCGCGACAGGCAGTTGAAGAGAGTGGTCTTGCCGGCGCCGTTGGGGCCGATCAGTCCGACGATGCAATTGGGCGCGACGTCAAACGAAACGTCGTCGAGCGCGACGATCCCGCCGAAGCGCACCCCGACGTTGTGTACCCGCAGCAGTGCCTGTGCAGCAATCCCCATCCCTTAACTTGATAAATATCTGTCGCGGTCATTCATCGGGCTTGTCGTTGCAGCGGGCGATGTTGCCCTTGGCGGTATGCACGGTGAAGCAGCGTCGCTCCGGATTGGCGGGTTCTTCGGCGGCGGCCGGTGCGTTCGCGGGTTTCGGGGCCGCTGCCGGAGCGGACGAGCGCGGCGACCCGATTACCGTGGCTGGAGGCCGGTAGGCTGGATTCACATTGAGCCGGTCTTTGACCTCGCCGGCGTCTTTCAGCCCGAGCTCGCTGCACTTCATGCCGGAGTAGGTGACCTTTCCGGCTGCATTTGCGCATTTGAAAGTCTGCGCCGCAAGCTCACCGGACAGGAGCAATGCCGAGGCCGCTAAGATCAGCTTTGCGATTTCATTCATAAAACGGGCGGCGATGGCCGATTCATTCGGGGATCCGCCTTTCTCCACCCGAAACCAGCCTGATTCGGCTCGACGCTTCACGCGGCCCGCTCTCCCCGGATGCCGCCGCATGCTCCCGGAGGTAGACCGTCAGCTGCTCCGCCGGAAGAGGCTTGCTAAAGTAGTAGCCTTGCATCTCGTCGCAGCCCCTGCGCTCAAGGAACCTCATCTGGTCCAGGGTTTCGACGCCCTCGGCGACCACCTTGAGCCCCAGGCTGCGCGACATGGCGAGGATCGTGTCGGTGATCGCGACATCGCTCGCATCCACCGGAACGCCCCGGACAAATGACGCGTCGATCTTCACGCAGTCGATGGGGAGGCGCTTCAGGTAAGCGAGCGACGAATAGCCGGTTCCAAAGTCGTCGATCGTGACCCGCACGCCGATCGCCTTGAGTTTTCGCAACAGTTTCACCGCTTGCTCCGGGTCCGGCATCATCACGCTCTCGGTCACCTCGAACTCAATCCAGCGCGGATCCATCCCCGTTTCCGCGATCGTGCCCTCCACGTCATCCAGCAACGTGGGGCTCATGAATTGCCGCGCCGACAGGTTCACCGCCATTCGGAGCAACGGCAACCCTTGCTCGGCCCACTTTCGCGCCTGCAAGCACGCGGTGCGGAGCGCCCATTTTCCGATCGGAACGATCAGGCCGGTCTCCTCCGCGAGGGGCACGATCTGATCGGGCGGGACCGGACCGATGGTCGGATGTTGCCACCGCAAAAGACATTCGATTCCCGTGACACGCCCCGTCCGCGCTTGGATTTTGGGCTGGTAATGTAACGTCAGCTCGTTCCGTTCTAGCGCGCGACGCAGCGCGGCTTCGAGCTCGAGCCGCTCGACGGAATGAGGGTTCATTTTCTCGGCATAGAACTGGTAGGTGTTCTTGCCCTGCTGCTTCGCGCGGTACATTGCGATATCCGCGTTCTTCAGCAAGGCCTGCAAGTCGTCGCCGTCGACCGGACAGGTGCTCACGCCGATGCTCGCCGTGATTTGAAATTCCCTGCCGTACACCGTCATCGGCTCCGCGACCTCGACGAGGATCTTTTCGGCAACCTGGGCGAGGTCGTCCGGGCCTTGGAACGCCTCGATCAGCACGACGAATTCGTCACCGCCCTGCCGCGCAACCGTATCCGACCTGCGCACACAGCGCGCCAGCCTATTCGCCACATTTTGCAAGAGCCGGTCCCCCGCCTCATGGCCCAGGGTGTCATTGATGTTCTTGAAGCGATCAAGATCGATGAACAGCATGGCGATGCGTCGTCCTTCGCTCTTTGCCGCAGCGAGGGCGCGATTGACTCGTTCGGTCAGCAGCAGCCGATTCGCGAGGCCCGTCAACGGGTCGTGAGTCGCCGCGAATTTGACTACCTCTTCCGCGTGCTGCCGGTCCTTGATTTCCCGCCGCACGAGCAGGATCACGACGCCGAGTAGGCCGAGATTGAGCAACGTCGCAACTGCGGCGGTAACGACGCTGAGATCCGAGCCGCGCCTGGATTGCTCGTTTCGGCGCGCAAGTCGCGCATCTCCGGCGGCCATAAGATCCGTCGTGAGAAGCTGGATGCGGCGAGTTGTCGCCTCGCTCGCCGTCGCGCGGATGGTTCGGACGGCCGCGGACACGCCCTTCTGGCCGTGGATTTTACTCAGCGTGGCGAAACGCTCGAATTCTTCGCCGATCAGCGCACCCAGCAGCTCGACCTGCGGCATCTGATCCGGAATCGCTCCCGACAATGCGCGTAATGTCTGGACGAGATTCGCGGCGCGGCCCAGAAACGCCTGCGCCCGGGCGAGGCGATCGCGCTCACCGCTGATGATGTATCCGCGCAGCTCGATCTCCGAACCGACGACGTTGCCTTGAAGGTCCTTGAGGGCTCCCACGAGCTTGAGCGTGTTTTCGGCAGTCCGGGAAGCCTCGATCAGGTTGGCGATCGTTCGATATGACACGAAGGCGTTCGCGACGAGGATACCGAACGCGATGAGCGAGCCGATGACGAATCTTCGCGACAGGAAAGGCAATCGCTTCCAGGTCCCCGCGTCGCTCAGCTGGAGCCCTGGTTCGCTCTGTTTCTCTTCTCGATTACCGCTTGCTGCCCTGTGCGCGAGGGCACCGAAGATGCGGAAAAGGAACCTCGGTCCGTAACGCACAGGACGCCCTCAGTAGTTGGGGTTCAACGACGTTGGAAAGAAGTGTCTCACCGGGTCTTTGGATCTGCAATCCCCGGATAGAAGCAATAAGCAGGCCAAATGTTCCAGGCCCCAGTGGGTCGTTTCGCTGCAGACTGTGTGGCGGAGAGAGAGGGATTCGAACCCTCGATACGGGGTTAATCCGTATAACGCCTTAGCAGGGCGCCCCCTTCGACCGCTCGGGCATCTCTCCGGTCGTGCGCCGCACTATATCACACGCGTCCGTGCTTCCTTCCCGCGTCAGGTCGGTTGATCGAGGCCGAACGCCTTGTGCAGGGCGCGCACCGCGAGCTCCATGTATTTTTCGTCGATGACGACCGAAATCTTGATCTCCGAGGTGGAGATCATCTGGATGTTGATGCCCTCTTCGGCGAGAGTGCGGAACATCTGGCTTGCGATTCCCGCGTGGGTACGCATGCCGACGCCCACCATCGAGACCTTGCAGATCTTGTGGTCGCCGCGAATGTCGGCGGCTTTGATGTGGTCCTTGACCTTCAGGTTGAGTACGTCGAGCGCCTTCTGGTATTCGTTGCGGTGCACGGTAAACGACAAGTCGGTCAGGCCGTCGACGCCGGCGTTCTGGATGATCATGTCGACGTCGATGTTGGCGTCGCCGATCGGCCCGAGGATCGCGTAGGCGATGCCGGGTCGATCGGGCACGCCCATGACGGTGATCTTCGCTTCGTCGCGGTTGAACGCTATTCCTGAAATGAGCGCATCTTCCATCTTTGTGTCTTCCTCGAATGTGATCAGTGTGCCCTCGCCTTGTTCCTGGAAGCTGGAGAGCACGCGCAGGCGCACCTTGTATTTGCCGGCGAACTCCACCGATCTGATCTGCAGGATCTTGGAGCCGAGACTCGCCATTTCCAGCATTTCCTCGAAGGTCACGGACTTGAGGCGCCGGGCTTCCGGCACGATGCGGGGGTCGGTGGTGTAGACCCCGTCCACGTCCGTGTAGATCTGGCATTCGTCGGCCTTCAGGGCGGCGGCGAGCGCAACTGCAGTGGTGTCCGATCCGCCGCGGCCGAGCGTGGTGACATTGCCCTCGGCATCGACGCCCTGAAAACCGGCGACGACGACAAGCCTCCCTTCGGCAAGGTCTGCGCGCATGCGCTCCTCGTCGATTTTGCGAATGCGTGCCTTGGTGTGCGAGCTGTCGGTGAGAATGCTGACCTGTCCCCCGGTGTAGCTGCGCGCCTTGACGCCACGCTCGAGCAGCGCCATGCACAACAGGCCGATCGCGACCTGCTCGCCGGTCGACACGACGACGTCGAACTCGCGCGGATCGGGTTCAGTTTGGACCTCCTTGGCGAGAGCGATGAGTCTGTTGGTTTCTCCGCTCATTGCCGAAACCACGACAACGAGCTGATGGCCGGCGGCTTTGAAAGCGGCAATCCTACCGGCGACGGCCTTGATCCGCTCCGTCGTGCCCACCGAAGTCCCGCCGAATTTTTGTACGATCAGCGCCATTCTTGCCTCTGAAAAAGTCCTTGAATTTTATCGCAAATTCGTCGCAGGCGTAAGGATCGGCCGAACCCGCCGGAGGGTGTATTCCGGCTTTGGCACGTTCCATGCTGTTGGCATAGGCATTGCCATATTCGAGCGGCACCGGAGCGAACATGAAACTGCTTGAACTCGTCAACCCGCGGGAAATCCGCAGGCGCCTGGGCCTGAACCAGGAGGAATTCTGGACGAGGATCGGCGTAACACAAAGCGGCGGCTCGCGTTACGAAAGCGGCCGCACGATGCCCAAGCCGGTTCGCGAGCTGCTGCGGCTCGTCCATGTCGAGCAGGTCGATCTCAGCCGCGTGAAAAAGGAGGACTTCGAGGTCATCGACCATCTGAAATCGCACCACCCGGATCTCTATCAGAGCCTGCGCAAGGCGACGCGGAACAAGCGCAGGAAGTCCGAAGAATCCAAGCACTAGCCCGACTTCTCAATCGCTGGGCCGGCGGGCTGGTCAAAAGACGCAACGACAGTTGCGCCGTTGGAACGAGGGGAGGTTGATGCGGCGGACTCTGTCCGCCGCCTTTTTTTGGGGGGGTCCGGAATGTGACTATGCCCTGATCCCTACGCTTCCGGCGCCAAATCAACTTTATATAGTTCCTTTCCGGTCAAGTCATGCAGCGTTACGCGCATGGTCTCAGTGGCGCCGTCGATCTTAGCAATTCCGAAATACTGCTGGCCCACAGCAGGTGCGCGATTCTGCTTATTACCGGGGGGAACGCTTACGTACCTGATATCGGGGCCGAACGTCCTGTCAACTTCATTCGGTCCGAACGTGCCAGCATTGATAGGGCCAGCGACGAATTCCCAAAACGGTTTGAAATCGTTGAATTGCGCATGCACGGGATCATAGTAGGTCGCTTGCGCATAGTGCACGTCGGCAGTGAACCAGACAACGTTCTTGATCCGGCTGCGCTTGATGAAGCGCAGCAGTTCTGCGATTTCCAGCTCGCGCCCGGACGGCGCACCGTTGTCGCCGTTGGCCCAGGCTTCGTAGGTCCCCTTGGGCACGTCGGGATTGAGATCGGGCACGACGAGCGAAATCGGCATGTCGCTTGCGATACCTTTCCAGGTGGCTCGCGACCGCTTGAGTTGGTCTTTTAGCCATTCCATCTGCGGCCGGCCAAGAAACGCAGATTCCTCACTCAACATCCTCTGTTGATTCGGCGTGTTCGGACCGCGATAGCTGCGCTCGTCGAGCATAAACACATCGAGCAACGGGCCATAGTTGAACGTGCGATAAATTCTCTCCGGATCAGCGGGATCGATGCGGAACGGGTTGTATTCGAGCATGGCCTGCTTCGCGCGTGCCGACAGCAGCGACGCGCTGCGCACCTGATAGCGCTTTTCAGCCTCGCCGATCTGCTGGCCCGGATACCAGTTGTTGCGCGTCTCGTGATCGTCCCATTGCACGAGGAAGGGAACTTCGGAGGCGAAGCGACGCTTGTTTACATCAAGCAGGTTGTAAGCGAAGTTGCCGCGGTATTCGTCCAGAGTTTCCGCAACTTTTGACTTCGCGGGAGTGACGACGTTCTTCCAGATCGTTCCGTCTTCGAGCATCGCTTCCGCTTGGATTGGACCGTCGGCATAGATCTGATCGCCGCTATGAATGAAGAAATCCGGATTGAACCTGCGCATCGCTTCGTAGACGCGGTAGCCGCCCCACTCTTCGTTGATGCCCCATCCCTGCCCTGCTTCGTCGCCGGAGAACGCAAAGGTGATTGTGCGTTTGCGTGCAGGCGGAGTGGAAAAGCGCCCGATCAGTGGTTCGCTGTAGACGCTGGGATTCGACAAATCCTGAAACATCACTCGGTAGAAAATCTGCCGTCCCGCCGGAAGCCCTGTAAGATCAGCGCGAGCCGTGTAATCGGTGGTTTCCATCGCCGCGGGGCTGACGATACGACGTGGCTTTGTCATTGCCTCGTCGAACGCGTATTCCACAACCAGCCGCGACGGCCGATCGGTCTTGCTCCACACTATCGCGCGATCGCGGGTCACGTCGCCGCTCATCACGCCATAGGGTAGCTGCGGCCGCATCGCGTCGCGTGTGATCACGCCCGGCGCCACGCCTTGCGCGAGCACCTCTCGCAAGCCTCCCGCGACGGCAAGGCTCGATCCGGCCACCATACTCCGCAGGAGCAGACGCCGTTTGTCACAGTATTGCCATCGCGTCCAAGTCATGATCACCCCCTTTACATGTCGTATTTTCGGATCAGGCCACAAGTGGCGGACTTCATAAGACTGCTCTATTTGCAGCCAGGGTTCTGGCGGAGGTGTGACTGCCACATTTCGCCCGGAGAACCGCGCCAGTGCTTGATGTGTGTTGTATATCTCTGGGAAGTCA
>VBCT01000308.1 GCA_005882235.1 Betaproteobacteria bacterium | reverse complement strand
CCCTCATCGTCGCCGCTTTCGAGTTCGAGTTCATGGGCGGATCGATGGGGTCGGCGGTGGGGGAGCGCTTCGTGCGCGGAGTGCACGCGTGCCTCGACCAGCAACTGCCGCTCGTGTGCGTCACGGCGACCGGCGGCGCACGTATGCAGGAGGGGCTGTTTTCGCTCATGCAGATGGCCAAGACCACCGCCGCCTTGACGCAACTCACGGCGCGCAAGCTCCCGTTCGTCACGGTTCTCACCGACCCGACCATGGGCGGGGTGTCGGCCAGCTTCGCCATGATCGGTGATGTCGTGATTGCCGAACCGCGTGCGCTCATCGGTTTCGCCGGGCCGCGCGTCATCGAGCAGACCGTGCGCGAGAAGCTCCCCGAAGGCTTTCAGCGCGCTGAGTTCCTGCTGGACAAGGGCGCAATCGACATGATCGTCGACAGGCGCCAGATGCGCGACAAGCTCGCGAACCTTCTCACGCTGCTGCAGCGGCAGGCCCCCGCAGCAAACTGACCGTTAGTCGCCGTTTCATGCCCGGCCGGAGCCTCTCTGAGTGGCTCGACTACATCGAGCGCATCCATCCGAAATCCATCCAGCTCGGGTTGGAACGCGTGGCGAAAGTGCGCGACCGTCTCGGAAGGTCGAGCTCGGCGGTGCTTTTCACCGTCGCCGGCACCAACGGCAAGGGCTCGACCTGCGCGATGCTGGAAGCGATTCTGCTCGCCGCCGGATACCGAGTGGGTCTGTATACGTCGCCGCACCTCCTTCGTTACAACGAGCGCGTTCGCCTCGACGGCGTGCCCTTGAGCGACGCACGCTTGTGTGCGGCGTTCGAAACGGTCGAGCGCGCTCGCGGTGAGATCACGCTCACGTATTTCGAGTTCGGTACCCTGGCTGCGTGGGAGATTTTTGCGGCGGAGGCGCTCGACGCCGTGATATTGGAGGTCGGCCTGGGTGGGCGCTTGGACGCGGTCAACGCCTTCGATGCCGACTGCGCGTTGTTGACCTCGGTCGGTCTGGATCATACGGATTACCTCGGCGACACGCGCGAACGCATCGGGTACGAAAAGGCGGGGATTTTCCGCGGGAGTAGACCCGCGATCGTCGCGGATCGGGATCCGCCTCGCAGCGTTCTCGACCACGCGGGCGCAGTGGGTGTCGACCTTTGGTTGATCGGCCGGGATTTCGGCTACCGGAAACAAGGGCAGCAATGGATGTTTTGGGGACGGGGCGTACGCCGAGGCGGCCTCGCACCGCCAGCGCTCAGAGGCGAGCGCCAGCTTGCGAACGCCAGCGCGGCGCTTGCCGCGCTCGATGCGCTGCGCGCGCGCCTCCCGGTCGGCATGCAGGACATTCGAAACGGCCTTGCGCATGTTGAGCTTCCCGCGCGGTTCCAGGTACTTCCGGGTCGACCGACGGTTGTTTTGGACGTCGCGCACAATCCGCAGGCCGCGGGCGTGCTCGCCGAGAACCTCGCCGCGATGGGCTTCTATCCGGAGACCCATGCCGTGTTCGCCATGCTGCGGGACAAGGACGTCGAAGGGGTCTGCCGGGCGCTGAAAGACAGGATTTCAACTTGGTTTGCAGCGGACCTTTCGGTGCCCCGCGGCGCTGGCGCGCAGACCTTGGCTGATGCCCTCGCGCGCGCGGGCGTCGGAGGCGGCGTGATTTGTTGCAAGAATCCCCTCGAAGCCTACGCCGCCGCGCAGAAGCGGGCGAGCGAAAATGATAGAATTGTAGTGTTCGGATCGTTTCACACCGTAGCCGACGTCATGCAAGGGATCGAGGCTGCCCGGATCGGAGTTCCGGGGGCGCGGCGGGGGTCTTGAGGAAAATTCGCAGCTCATTTGGGGTCTTTTCCATTGGCAGACGACGCCAACCTGCTTAAGCGCCGCGCGCGCCGGCGGCTGGTCGGCGCAATCGCGCTGGTGGTGCTCATCATCGTGGTCCTGCCCGTCATTCTGGACCAGCAGCCCAGGCCCGTGCCGCAGGCACTGACGGTGCAAATTCCCGCCCAAGACGGAGGGCCGTTCAAGACCCGGGTTCTCCCCCCGCTGCAGTCCTCCCCTGCCACGCCGCAGAAGAGTGAAGCGACGCAGGCTGCGAAGGAAGCGTCGAATAGGGGGACACAAGCCGAGCCCGAACCAGCGTCGCGGTCTCGCGCTCCGAAGAAGGAGAGCGCGAGGACCGTGGACAACGAGCGCGCGAAGACCCAGGTTGCCGAGGCTCGCCGCGCCCAGGCGCTGTTGAACGACGAGGGGTTTGTTGTCCCGCTCGGTGCCTTCACCAATCCCGATAACGCGAAGCAGGTACAGGACCGGGCGGCTTCCGCAGGTATCAAGAGCTATACCGAGAGCGTCAAAGGCCAGCAGGGCGAGCAAACGCGCGTGCGCGCCGGGCCGTTCGCGAGCCGCGACGCCGCGGAAAAGGCCCGGGACCGGCTCAAATCGCTCGGCCTCGAAGTCGGGCAGGTGGCGCAGCGATGACGTGGTTCGATTTTGGCGTACTGGTCGTCCTGGTCGTGTCGATCGCGATCAGCCTGCTCCACGGGCTCGCGCGCGAGATGGTCTCGCTAGGGGTGTGGGTCGGCGGGTTCATATTGGCGACCCTTTTCGGAGGCCACGTCGCCGGCTTCCTGCCGGAAAGCCTGGGTCCGCTGCTCGCCGCGCTGATAGGCTTCCTGATCGTGTTCGGCGTGGTGCTGATTGTCGGTTGGATCGTCGGGCTCGCGCTTTCGTCCGCCGTGCGCGCGTCGGGCCTGGCTCCCGCGGATCGCGCGCTGGGGTCGGTCTTCGGGCTGGTAAGAGGGTTGATCATCGTGCTCGTCGTGGTGCTGCTTGCAGG
>VBCT01000307.1 GCA_005882235.1 Betaproteobacteria bacterium | reverse complement strand
TCGGATGTGGGGGCAGGTCATCAAGGAATCGGGAATCAAGCTGGAGTAGCGCTATGGCTCGTTCGGTGCTCAGGACGAAATTCATCTCGCACGGCACGCTCGGCTCGAAGGATCTCGAGGCGACGCGCCGCTTCTACGAGGAGTTCCTCGGCCTGGAGGTGGTGCGTACCAGCCCCGTGTCCCTCATGATTCGCCTCGGCGGCAACCACGTGTACGCCGTGGTCTACACCAAGAAAAAAGAGCGCATGCCGCGCGTCTACCACAACGGCCTGGACGTCGACACCGACGCCGACGTGGACGAAGCCTGGCGGGCGTGCCACTCGCAGGCAGCCCAATGGGGCTTGCACGACATCGACAAGCCCTCGGCCCGCCACGGAACCTACAGCTTCCTTTTCTGGGACGCCGACGACAATGCCTGGGAAATCCTCTCCAATCCCAAAGGGGGCTACACCTGGATCTTCGAGCAGGGCGATCTCGAAGGCCGGGGGCATTTCGAGCGCGGCTTCCGTCACAAGCGCCCCGACGCGAAGAAGGAAACCGCGTGAGGGCGGCGTACTACGAGCGCAAAGGACCTGCGCCGAAAGTCCTCGTGCTGGGCGAGCTGCCCGATCCGCAGCCCGCGCCGGGCGAGGTGCGCGTCAAGCTGCGTTTTTCCGGAATCAATCCGACCGACACGAAATTGCGTGGCGGCTGGGACGGCAACATGGAAATGCCGTTTCCGCGCGTGATCCCGCATCAGGACGGAGCCGGTGTCGTCGACGCGGTCGGGCCGGGCGTGCCGCAATCGAGGCTCGGCGAGCGCGTCTGGGTCTACGAGGCGCAGCGCGGCCGCGCCTTCGGCACTGCCGCGGAGTACGTCGCCATCCCTTCGGAGAATGCAGTCGCGCTTCCAGAGGGCGCGAGCTTCGAGACCGGGGCCTGCCTCGGCATCGCCGGGATGACCGCGCACCGCTGCCTTTTCCGGGACGGCGGAATCCAGGGACAGACCGTGCTCGTCGCGGGCGGCGCGGGCGCGGTCGGGCACGCGGCAATTCAGCTCGCGAAGTGGGGCGGAGCGCGGGTCGCTTCCACCGTGAGCCGGCCCGAGCAGGAGAAGCTGGCGCGCGAGGCGGGCGCCGATCTCGTCGTCAATCGCAAGACCGAGGACGCCGCCGCGAGAATCAAGGCGTTCACGCGGGGACTGGGTCTCGACCGCGTGGTGGAAGTCGCCTTCGAGGCGAACCTCGAGCTCGACCGTGCGGTGCTGAAAGCCAACGGCGTGATCTCCACCTACTCCTCCGGTCCGCCCGAAAGCGCGCCGCGAATTCCGTTCACGGCTATCATGCGGCAGGGGATAAGCGTGCATTTCATCCTCGTCTACGTGATGCCCCGCGAAGCGCACCAGTTGGCGGCGCGCGACCTGAACGCAGCGATCGAGGCGGGGCGCTACCGCCCCCACATCGCCGGCATCTTCAAGCTCGATGAAACGGCCAAGGCACACGAAGCGCAGGAAAGCAGCGGCACGGTCGGCAAGCTCCTCGTCGGTGTCTGAGACCATGCACAGCGACTTCGCGAACAAGCTGCGCGCAGCCACGGAAAAGGCGCGGGAAACGGCTGCGGCGTGGATTCACCGCGCGAGCGCTCGAGCGCACAAGCTGCGCCCGTACGCGACCCAGGCGCTCGAGACCGTCAAGGCCTGGGGGATCGCTGGCGCGAACGCGCTGCGCGCACACGCGGCACGAGCCCTCGCAAAGCTCAGGACCCGGTTTCCGATTCTGGACGTTTACGCGCGAGCGCTGCGACTGCACGCCGCCAAGGCCCTCGAAGCCGTCAACCGCGGATACCGTGCAGGGGTCGCCATCATCGGCCGGTACAGCCCGCGTACTGCCCGGGCGATCGTGGCCTGCGAGACCTGGCTCCGGCAAAGCGACTGGCGCAGGCTCTCCCTCGCGGCGCTCGCCGTCGTCCTCGTGCTCGGAATCGGTTTCGCGGCGATTTTTCCGGAAGCGGCCGGGCGCTATGGCCGCGTGATATTCACTTCGAACCGCGTCGTGCCGCTTCCGGACGAAACGCGCCGGGCCGTCCGCGAAAAAGCGAAACAGCTTGCCGCGGCGCTCGACAGTCGCCTGGACAGGAAAAGAAGGCTCGCCGGCGAGACCTGGACCTCCGCGCAAGTCCTCGTCGCGCTCAGGGAAAGCGATCCGCCCACCGCGAGCCGGATTGACGTCAAGCTGATCGAGCAGTATTTCCGCTCCGTGGCCGGACCCGAGTGCGCCTGCTGGCGCCGGTTTCCCCAGGGGAAGCATCCGAATCACCTCGGCGTCACATCCTGGGTGCTGTGGACCTTCGCGCAGTACGGGATCCCGGCCCACAAGAGCGAGCTCGAGTTTCTCCTCTCGGCCCAGGGCGCGGACGGGGGCTGGCCCCTGTTCGCGGGCGCACAGCAGGAAAAGTTTGCCTCGAGCTACGGGACCGCCGCCGCCATGCTCGCGCTGCACGAGCAGGCCGCCCTCCAACCCGACCGCGGGCAGAAGAAGCGGCTCGCCGCCGCGGTGGACCGCGGAGCGGACTGGCTGAAAAGCCACGTCGTCGCCGGCCGGGCGCGCTGGGTGGACTATCCGGCGTGGCCGGAGGCCCAGGAAGACTTCCTGGGGGTCTCGGGTTTCGCGCTCTTCGCGCTGCATCGCGTGGGCGCCTGGTGGCTGGGCTCGCTCGACCGCGACTGGCTGCGCGAACTTCCGGCGCAAGCGCCCGCCGCGCTGCGCGGCGAAACCTCGGCGAAGGCGGTGCAGGTCGGCAACCGGTCCTTCCCGGACGAGACGCGCTACTACGAACTCCCTTGGACGATTCTCGCGACGGAGGAGGTCTACCGGAGCGCCGGGATTTTCCGAAAAGTCCGCGCGGTACAGTGGCTGGAGCGCGCCCTCGCGCCCGGGGCTACGATCTACGCGCTCACCGGACGCGAAAAGAGCGCGACGATCGTCGCCGAAGCGCTGCTCGCCTTGCGGAACGAAATGAAGCATGACTAGCGCGAAGAGCGGTCGCGGCGCCGAGCCCACGCTCAAGCGCGACGTGGCGCTCGCCAACCTCATCATCGAGCGTTTCGGTCTCTCCAACGCCTTCGGGCACGCGAGTGGCCGCATCCCGGGCACGAACACCTTCTTCATGCCCACGCGGCGCAGCCCCGGCCTCGCCAGCGCGAGTACGCTGCTGGTTCTGGACACCGAAGGCAAGGTTCTCTCGGGCAGGGGGACGCCGAACAGCGAGCTCTGGATCCACGCGCGCATCTACGCCGCCCGGCCCGATGTGGGCGGAGTCGTGCACGCGCATCCGCCGGCCTGCGTCTGCCTCACACAGATCGGGCAACCGCATCGCGTCGTGCACAACCAGGGCGGGGCGTTTTATGCGGGCGTGCCCGAGTACGAGCGAGTCGGGCTTATCCGCACCAGGGAACTAGGAGACCTGCTCGCGCGCAAGTTGGGCTCGGGCCTCGCAGTCATGATGCGCGGCCACGGCATCACCACCGCGCTACCCGACGTGCGCGCGGCCACCGTGGCCGCGTGCATGCTGGAGGAGAGCGCCGGCATGCAGCTGCGCATGCTCGCCGCGGCGGGCGGAGACGCCGCGCGCCTCCGCGCCTACACCCGCGAGGAGGCCGGGAGCGTGAGCGACCAGATCAGCCCGCGTGTCGTGGAGCGGGCCTGGGAATACTACGCGCTCGCGGCGGAGCAAAGACCGCTGGGCGGCTAGAGAGCTCCGACGGAAAGGACGCCCTCGCTCGGCCGGCTCATTTCCGTCCCGGGCCAGCCTCCTGCACCAGGTTCTTGTCGATCAGCGTGATCTCGATGCGGCGGTTCTTCTTCCGCCCCTCGGGGGTGTCGTTCTCGGCGACGGGCTGGTATTCGGCGCGGCCCGAGGCGATCATGCGCTCGGGCGGGATGCCCACTTCCTGTAGATAGTGCACGACGTTGGTCGCGCGCGCGACCGACAGCTCCCAGTTGGAGGGAAAGACCTTCAGCGCGGCCTTGCTGATCGGCACGTTGTCGGTGTGGCCGACGACGCGGATGACCTTGTCCTCGTAGCCTTTCAGCGCCTCGCCCACTTTTTTTAGCACATCTTTGCCCGTGTCCTTGAGGTTCGCCCGGCCGGAGTCGAAGAACAGCTGCTCGGCGACGTCGACCGTCAGCATGTCCTTGTACTGCCGCACCTGGAGCTGGCCTTTCTTGACCTCCTCGGTGAGGTTGCGCACCAGCGCGTCGTATTGCGATGTGTTCTGCTGGCTGGCGGCCAGCAATTGCGCCTTCTGCTGCTCCAGTGCGTCGATCTGCCTGCGCAGATCCGCCTGCTGCTGCTCGAGGGACGTCTTCTGTGACTGCAGTCCCTGCACCTGCTCCTGGAGCGTGCCGCGCTGTTTCTGCAGCGCAGCGATCTCCTGATTCTTGTCCGCTTCCAGCTTCTCGTACGTGCCCGTGCTGACGCACCCGCCTACCATGACGGCAGCAGCGACCACGGCGCTTGCAGCGTGCAATCTCCTTCCGTTCATTTCCTTCTCCTTCAAAGCGATGACTCCCCTGGCTCGATACAATATAGCACCGCGGGGCGCATGCTACCGGCTTGCCGACGATACGTCTACCGGGCCAATGGAAAGCACGGAGGAGGTTCACATGAAGGGGATCGAATCGCCGCCCCGCGGCGCTCGCCTACGTGAGCGAATTCGTCGAGCAGTCGAAAAGATCGGGGACCGTGCAGCGGGCGATCGAAACCGCGAAGCTGCGCGGCGTGCGCGTCGCGCCGTGACTACCGGAAGGTGAAGTTTCCGGCGGTGATCGCGTTCGGGCCGTTGAACGTACCGGGCATGATGCCCCGGCTCACGACGCTCCCGGCCGTGACGGCGCTCGCGCCGTTGAAGGTGCCGGGCATGATTCCGGGGCGCACGACGTTTCCGGCGCTGAGTGCCGTGAACGAGGTGCGGACGCGGATGGGACGGCGGTGCCGGACCGGGACCACCGCAATCGGCCCGGCGTACGGCATGGTTCCGCCGTAAGCGTCGCAATCCACGTGCCGTTCGAGAAGGCAGCGCTCATATGCCGACTGTGACGCCTGCGTAAAGGAGGCGAGCTCTGCCTGTTGCCGGGCCCGTGCCAGGCGCTCGGCATGCAGCTGCCGCTCCAGCCCGTCCAGCCTGTTCGAAAGGGCCGGATCAGGTGCGGGAGTCGCCGCGGCGCGCGCGAGGAGAGCAGGGGCTGGCGTGTAGACGGAGATC
>VBCT01000306.1 GCA_005882235.1 Betaproteobacteria bacterium | reverse complement strand
CGCCGCGTGGTTGAGACCGTTCGTGAAGGAAGACGAGCCGCAGGCGATCGTCACCGCCTTGCCGCTTTATCACATCCTCTCGCTCACCGCCAACTGCCTGCTCATGATGAAGGCGGGCGGATGCAATATCCTCATCACCAATCCGCGCGACATTCCCGGATTCGTGAAGGAATTGCAGAAGCACAAGTTCACCATGTTCACCGGGGTGAACACGCTGTTCAACGCGCTCATGAACCATCCCGATTTCGCGAAGATCGATTTCTCCGGTCTGAAGGTCGCACTCGGCGGCGGCATGCCGGTGCAGAAGGCGGTGGCCGATCGCTGGAAGAAGCTGACCGGCTGCACGCTCATCGAGGCCTACGGCTTGTCGGAGACCTCCCCTGCGGTGACCATCAATCCGCTGGACCTCAAGGACTACAACGGGTCGATCGGGCTGCCGATCTCATCGACGGAAGTGATACTGCGCGGTGACGACGGAAAGGAACCCCCTCTAGGCTCGCCCGGCGAGATCTGCGTGCGCGGCCCGCAGGTGATGAAAGGCTACTGGAACAGCCCGGCCGAGACCGCAAAGGTGCTCGGGTCCGACGGATTCCTCGCCACGGGAGACATCGGCGCGATGGACGAGAAAGGCTACGTGAGGATCGTCGATCGCAAGAAGGACATGCTCCTGGTGTCCGGGTTCAACGTATATCCGAACGAGATCGAGGCGGTGGTCGCGATGCTCCCCGGCGTGCTCGAATGCGCGGTCATCGGCGTGCCCGACCCGCATTCCGGTGAAGTTCCCAAGCTCTTTGTCGTGAAGAGGGACGCATCGCTCACCGAAGCCGGCATCCGAAAGCACTGTGAGGTCAACCTGACCGGGTACAAGCGGCCCAAGATCATCGAATTCAGGAAGGAGTTGCCCAAGACGAACGTAGGGAAGATCCTGCGCCGCGCCCTGCGCGAGGAGGCGAAGATCTAGGGGTTCTCCTGTTTTTTCCCGGAATGCGGTTTGTCGGGATCGAGCTGCCCGTCGATGGCCTTGATCAGGAGGTCGCGTGCTACCGGCTTGGTCAGCAACTGCGCGGCGCCGAGCTTGCGTGCCTGCGTGTAGGTTTCGTCGTCGCCGCGTCCTGTGAGCACGATCACCGGGATATTCCGGGTCGCCGGATCGGTATGCAGCGCCTCGATCATCTCGAATCCGTCGAGATAAGGCACCGCGAGGTCAAGGAGGATCAAGTCGGGTGCGTTGTCGATGACGGCGCGCAAGCCGAGCACAGCGTCCTCGGCCGTCAGGACCTCGTGCCCCGCGCTCGCAAGGTGCACGCGCAGGAGGTCGAGGAACGTCAGGTCGTCTTCGATGATTACGATCTTGGCCAATCGCCCTTCTCTCACGCCGGGAGAACCGGCGTGTCACGATAGTCTGGGCGCGGGCGGGTAATCTAGCAACTACGCCCATCGGCCTACTCCGGGCGCCCCGTCGGCTAACGCGCGTGCGAGGCGGCCAGCTCGGGGTGGACGGCGAGCACGCGCTTGCGAAGCTCGAGCAGGTACGGATCGCGCACGCCGTGCTCGATCAATCCGTGCACCGTCTCGAGGAGGTATTCCGCCGGCGTGCCCAGCTGGCCACGCGCGCTCACCAGAGCCTTGATGACGGTCTCGAGCGGCAGCTTGCCGGCGTAGTTGGGGTGCGAGCGGTTGACGAAAAAGGCCACTGCCCGCAGCGTTTCCCCGCCCGAGTCGACCTTCGCCCAGCGCGGCGCGTAGGCGCCGAGCACCATTTCGCGCCGCCACAGGAGGCGCAGCTCGTCCGCCGCGTGGTGAGCGGCGATGCGATACGTCACGCCGCGGCAGCTGCCGCCCGAATCGAGGCCGAGCACGAGCCCGGGCCTTTGCAGCGAGCCGCGGTTGACGTGCGACCACAGGCAGAAGCTGCGGTGAAAGCCGTGCAGCCGGGCGACGCGCCGCTCCTCGTAATG